>NZ_JBFODA010000066.1:0-31281 GCF_040908055.1 Aeromonas sp. R7-4 | reverse complement strand
GAACCCTCGCTGCTGACTGGCTGCGATTGTCAGCTGACAACGGAGTGATCTGCACCTCAGCCCCGCTGACAACCGCATTATCGGTATCGTGAAATAGAATTCTGACCCTGGCAGGCAGTGATTGTCGGCTGACAACGGGCTGATCTGCACCAGAGTGCCCGCTGGCCGGAACTGCTACAGGTATCGTGAAATGGAAACCTGGCCCTGGCAGACAGTGATTGTCGGCTGACAACGAGGTGATCTGCACCGGTGTGCCCGAGTGCGGAACCGCTATAGGTATCGTGAAATGGAACCCTCGCTGCTGACTGGCTGCGATTGTCAGCTGACAACGGAGTGATCTGCACCTCAGCCCCGCTGACAACCGCATTATCGGTATCGTGAAATGGAACCCTCTCTGCTGACTGGCTGCGATTGTCAGCTGACAACGGGCTGATCTGCACCAGAGTGGCCCGCTGGCCTGAACTGCTACAGGTATCGTGGAATGGAATTTTGACCCTGGCAAACATCGATTGTCGGCTGACAACGGGCTGATCTGCGCCGGAGTACCCGCTGGCCCGATGTGCTACAGGTATCGTGAAATGGAAATATGGCCCTGGCAAACAGTGATTGTCGGCTGACAACAGGCTTATCTGTGCCTGAGTACCCGCTGGCCGGAACTACTATAGGTATCGTGAAATGGAAATCTGACCCTGACAGGCAGCGATTGTCGGCTGACAACGAGGTGATCTGCGCCAAAACCCAAATAGGCCGGAACTGCTACAGGTATCGTGAAATGGAACTCAGACCCTGGCAAACAGTGATTGTCGGCTGACAACGGGCCAATCTGCGCCTCGGTGGCCGCAGGCGATCCAATTATCGATATCATGAATGGCAAAAAGGGCACTACATAAGCCTTAATGAGGTCAGATTGGAGTTAGCAATCGAGGACTAAAAATCATTTTTTGCCGTGTGGTGGCTCCCTACCAAAAAATCTGAACAACAAGCACCCAATCAGGCTAAAAAAGAAGCTTTCCGACAGAAAATCTACGCAGCTGTTTATTTTTATTAGTATTTTTATATAATGCACGCACGTCCCAGTGGCACAGCTGGATAGCGCGCGCCCCTCCTAAGGGCAAGGTCGCAGGTTCGAATCCTGCCTGGGACGCCATCTCGTAACCTCATTTCACCCCCAATAATGCATTTGCGCATGCGTTGCAAGCATTATTTAGCGCTATTTCAGCGCTATTCAAATCCAAAAATACACTTAAATCATTGTTTTTTAACGATATTTTTTATTTAAAAGCTCTTATAACCATCCCCTCCTAAGGGACAGGCCACTGGTTCGACTCCAGTCGGGAACACCATACAAAACAAGGGGTTGGCATCGTCATGGTGCTAACCCCTTGGTCGTTTTTGGCCTCGTACCCCTCTCCGTACCCCTCCAGTGCAGTTCATTACACAACACCATCATGCTGTAAAGCCCCTTAAAATAATGAGAATTTAATAGCAAATAAATCCTATTCAATAAACTTTCAAACCTACATCACCTCCATGAGTTAGCAGGCTGATGTCTGCATTTCACAATTCCTGGAGGAGATATGGCTCACCTGATTGACACCATGGCCTACACGGGCCAAACCCCTTGGCATGGCCTTGGCAATATTTTGCCCCCGCAACAATCTCTCGATATCTGGCTACAGGCAGCCGGGATGGATTGGACCATCGAGCAGAGCGACGTGATGTTTAACGTCGCCTCCGATGCACTGCATATCCGCCCCTACAGCGACAGCAAGGTGCTGTATCGCTCCGATACCCTCGCCCCCCTATCGGTGGTCTCAAGTCGCTACAACGTGGTACAGCCTCACGAGGTGCTGCACTTCTATCAAGATCTGGTAGAAGCCGGTGGCTTTGAGCTGGAAACAGCAGGCTCGCTTAAAGGCGGCCGCAAGCTGTGGGCTCTGGCTAAAACAGGTCAGGACCTAAAGCTCAAAGGCAATGACTTGGTAAAGTCCTATTTGCTGCTGGCGACCAGCTGCGACGGCACGCTCTGCACCACGGCGCAGTTCACCTCGCTGCGGGTAGTCTGCAACAACACCCTACAGATGGCACTGCGCGGCGCTACCGGTGCCATCAAGGTGCCCCACTCTACTCAGTTCGATGCAGCTGCCGTCAAAGAGTCGCTCGGGCTGGGGCTCTCTCATTGGGATGAATTTAAGGCGCAGACCAAGGCGCTGGCACAGCGGCCCGTGGCCCCCGAAGAGGCACTGCGCTTTTTCAGCGACCTGTTGGCGCAACCGCTGGATGAGGAGAACATCATCCTCACCAAGCCGGTACAACGGCTGCATGAGCTCTATCAGGGCGCAGGCATGGGCTCAGAACTTGTCAGCTCCCGCAATACCGCCTGGGGGCTGGTTAATGCAGTCACCGAATACGTGGATCACCACCGCCGTGCTCGTAGCCAAGATCACCGGCTCGATTCCGCCTGGTTTGGTCAGGGCGCCCAACTCAAATCCCAAGCCTTGAATCAAGCTCTCACCCTGCTGCAGTAATTCCGTTTCCCCATTCAAACCGCATAACGACCTCACCCGGACTGGCGCAAGCCAATCCGGGCGTAGCCATTTATGCCGTCAACAAGGAATAGTCATGAAAGCAAAAGCCAAATACGGCCAAGCCCTGCGGCTGGCCTCCACTACCCAATTAACCTGCGAGCAGTGGCTTGCTATCCGCAAACTCGGCATTGGCTCTTCCGATGCTGCCGTGGCTGTGGGGCTATCTCCCTACAAATGCCCGCTCAGCCTGTGGCTGGAGAAGACCGGTCGCAAGGAGCCGGAGGATATCTCACACAAGGAAGCCGTGCTGTGGGGCATTGAGCTAGAACCGGTGCTGGCGCAGGTCTATGCCAAACGCACCGGCTATAAGGTGCGCCGGGTCAATGCTGTGCTGCAACACCCCGAGCAACCCTTCATGCTCGCCAACCTCGATCGGGAGGTAGTCGGCCATCCCGATGGGCCGGGCATTCTGGAGATCAAGACCGCCAGCTATCACAGCGCCCCCCAGTGGGAGGAAGGTGTGCCGGTGGCTTATCAGTGTCAGGTACTGCATCAATTAGCGGTTACCGGCCATGCCTGGGCTGAGGTGGCAGTGCTGATCGGCGGCCAGGATTTTCGGATTTACCGCATCGAGCGCGATGAGGAGAAGATCCAGGATCTCACCGAGCGGGAAGCGCAGTTCTGGCAGATGGTGCAACAAGACCAGCAGCCCGAGCCTGACGGCTCCAATGATGCCGCCAATGCCCTGAGCTGGCTGTTTCCGCGTGACGATGGCCAGACGGTAGATCTCTCCGATTCTCCCGAGTTCAACCAACTGTTTGGGGAGCTGCTGCGATTGCGTCAGCAGAAGGAAGCTGTCGAGCTGCAGGAGTCGCAGCTCAAGCAGCGGCTGCAAGCCACCTTAGGTGAAGCCACTGCCGGGCTGTTTGCCAACGGCAAGATCACTTGGAAGCGCAGCAAAGACCGGCTGGCACCGGATCTGGATAAGCTCGGTCAGGATCATCCCGACCTGCTCACCCGTTATGTCAAACCGGTGCCCGGCGTGCGCCGTTTCACCATTCAACCCTTGAGGCAAACACCATGATCAAAGGACTGGCGATTACCCCGCCCGTGATCGGGCGGATCTGCATCGGCAAGCTGGTGCAAAAACAGGATAAGTGGGTACCGGAGAAGGACGACAGCTTCACCCTCACCACCCAGGTACAGCAAAAGGGGGGATGGTTGCTCCATCCCCTGCATCAACACTACTCATCGCAAAAGAGTGGCCAAGGTCAGGAGCAGACCAAGATCCGCGCCATTCCAGTGCGGGTGCTGTTCAACGACAGCGACTTGAATCTGCGGGCGGAATACAGCGCCTTTGACCGGCAAACCGGCAGGCCGCTCTGTGTCGGGAATGGGGAGGTGGCGAGACGTGTGGGGGCGCAAGGCATGGAGGAGGTCAGCTGCCCTGGACCAGAGCGCTGCGCCTTTGCAGGGCAACAGGGCTGCAAGCTGTACGGACGACTGAACCTGTTTGTGGAGGGGCAAGGGGATGAGCTGGGTAGCTTTATCTTCCGCACCACCGGCTACAACTCGGTACGCACCCTGGCGGCGCGACTGAAATACCTGGAGGCAGTGAGCGGGGGTCATACCCGCTATCTGCCGCTCACCCTGCGGTTGCGGGCCAAGAGCACTACCCAGTCCTACCGCACACCGGTCTACTACGTAGATTTGACCTTGCGGAAAGAGACCAACCTGACTGAAGCGGTCACGCTGGCACAGGAGGCGGCCCAGCGTGACCAGAAGGCGGGGCTCGCCATCGACCAGATGGAGCAAGCCGCTCGTGAGTTGCTGCGTAACGGCCAGTTTGAGGATATCGATGAAGAGGTGCCGATGTTGCTGGAGGAGTTCTATCCCGAAGCCAACACCGAAGAGACGACGAATGGCAACGCTAGTGTGGAGGCGACTGCCTCGCATAACGCACCACAAAGCCAAGCAACCAGAACGCCGCAGAGGCCGCAACCAAGAAGGAGTCCACTCACCAACAAATTGGGGAAAGGGACCCCATCCCCTCCCCAGTGAATGGCGGGTGATCAGCGGGGACGCGCCAACCGATCCACCAACCGCTCTACTGTTTCCAGCAACAGGGTTCGGTCAGCATCATCGAGCCGAGCCAGTTGCTGGCTTAGCACAATGCCCTGTTCGGTCGGGCGGTTACTGGTCTCGCGCAGAAAGTCCGCCAGCTCACAACCAAACAGTTGAGCGAGCTCCGCCAGCCGCACCACGGTCGGCACCACAATCCCTCGCTCCATTCGAGAGACGGCCTCCATCCCGATATTGAGGTGTTCTGCAACATGCTCTTGCGTGAATCCGGCTTGAGTACGCTTGTGGCTAATCGCCTTGCCAACGCTCTTGGCTAACAGCTCAAGGTTGATATCTGTCATGGTTCCTCCAGTCAACCCGTATGGTTGACCATGGACTCATTGACGATAAGGACTCAAAAAGGCGAGTATCAACTAAGTTGGTTGTAATTGGTCGTAAATCGATGATCGCTACGCTGACCGACTCACCGACAACAAACATCAATCCTCGTTTGTGGCATCCCCTCCCATCTCGGGTAAAGCGCTTTTACGCGAGCGGTTAGGGCGACTGCCATTGTTACTATTACTCTGTTACATAAGGAAAAGTACATGGCTCGTTATCCCGTTATTGCCACCCTGTTTTTTCTCGTCGTCACCATTTATTCACTCTGGACCGGTAGCTCTCCGCAGCTCGGGTTCTGGGGCCATATCTGGCACTTTGTCTTTGGTTCTCTGTTTACCTCACTTGGCCTGATGGGCGGGGAATTGTTCCGCCGCTTTACCCAACCAGACATGCTGTTTGCTGACGGCGCACAGGAGATGTTCAAGAAAAAGTTGTTTTGGAAAGTTGGTCCCCAGCTCATCGGGGGCGTGGTGGGCTACATCGCGGCAGGTGGCTTTTTACAAAATGTGTTGGGTTACTACGTTGGATAAGGAGAGTTAACCATGAACAAATGTTGGATCACGTTGACGGCCATCCTGCTATGCAACAACGCCCTGGCCTATGGCGAGGCCGGACGCTGGAGCAGTGGCTGGGGACAGGGGACCAGCGAATACACGGCGGTGGTCAACGAGCAAAACAACCTCTATATCGCCTGTAATGACACCCGCAAGGTCAGCATGACGGCTACCGTGCAGGGCAAGGAGTACGGCTCTTATGCTGGGCAAGCTTTCACCATCATCGTCGATGGCAGCCAATACGATGCGCCCTATGAGACCGAGTCCCGTGTCGGTGAGAACAATTTCTTCGACATGTGGGACAAGCTGCGCAAGGCCAAGTCGATCAGCATTTTAACGGCTGACGGCAAGCAACTCGCACTGCCAACCAAAGAGGTCGCATCTGTACTGCCCGCCACTAATACCCCTGAGTTTGACTGCTTGATGTGGGACGAATAGCTCACATCCATTCCCATCCAAGAGGAGGCATTTGCCTCCTCTTTTTATTTCTGCAATTCACCCACCCGTGAAGGAGACGCACTATGCCACCCTGCATTCCCCCTGAATGCGAGCCGTTCGATCACACAGGCTTTTGGCACAAACTTTGGGCCTTTGCCAAACGGGCCGGTCGGCCCTTTATTGAGACCTGCCTTTTGCTCTACTACACCAGCCAGAAGGATGATCTGCCGCTTTGGGCCAAACTGCTGATCTACAGTGCGCTGGCTTACTTTATCTCACCGATCGATGCGATCCCAGACGTGTTGCCGATGGGACTCACCGATGACATCGCGGTACTCAGTGCGGCGCTCGCCAGCATTACCGCCTTTATCGATGAACAGATCCGTGCCCGTGTGGCCAGAAAAATGCGCGAGTTGTTCGGCCAAGATTAACCCCCACAAGGAGTACACCATGACCATTCCCTTTTTTCGGGACGGCTTTGCCCTGCCCGTTGACCAAGCATTGCTGGTTCTGCTCGACCAGGAAGTCACTAAAACTGAGCTCAATCTTGAGCGCTTAACCCAACTGACCTTCAACTTTCGCAACCCCGGCTACAGTGCCGAGCAAGGCGGCGTGCACCCGGTCGAGATCCGCCTGATCCGTGCGCTCGATGGCTGGCTATTCGATTACGTCACCGATTTCAGCTACCAGGGGCTGGGCCATGATGCTGAGCTCTGCAAGGAGCTCGATTTCAACTTCCTCGATGGGGAACACACCATGTTGGGCTGGGGACCGCTGCGGCTGGCCGAAGCGCGGGAGTTGTTCGACATCTGGCAGAGCAACTTTATTGCCTACTGCCGGTTGGAATGCTTCAGCGTCACGGTCGCAGGAGATTAGGAGGACACGATGAGCCAAGAATTAGCGCTCTCCCACTACTCACGTCAGTGGCTGGGACAAATCGCCGCCAACGCCAAGATAACACCCACCAGCAGTGGTCAGCGTTGGCTGCTGCACCTGACCCCGGAGAGCCCACTAGCCCGCACCGTCACCCTGCAAGTGCGTTGGTCCGGGATGCAGTGGCAACTGCTCTCTCTCACCAATGCTGAGGACTGGCACACCATGAGCCAGCCGAGGGATGAAATCTGCATCGACCCCGAACGTCGCTGTTTCTGGCATTGCCAGGCAGGGCCAGTCCCGCTCAACGAGCAACCTCGCGTACTGGCCAACTTTCTGGCTGACCTGCAGCGCATCTGCATCCATCGCGGCTATGCGGTGGAGAGTGACCCCATCCCTGACAAGGAGACCGAAGATGATTAACGCCGTGATCGCCATCGAGCTGGAGG
This sequence comes from Aeromonas sp. R7-4, assembly GCF_040908055.1. Classification (NCBI taxonomy): domain Bacteria; kingdom Pseudomonadati; phylum Pseudomonadota; class Gammaproteobacteria; order Aeromonadales; family Aeromonadaceae; genus Aeromonas; species Aeromonas sp. R7-4. The sequence continues at coordinate 23,976 of NZ_JBFODA010000066.1, read as the reverse complement.
CTTATCTTGAACACGATGGTCAGATTGAAGTGGTACATGACCAGGGCCTGCCGGTGGACGGTTATACCCTCTACCTGCGCTATGAAAACGAACGGGGCGACGCACTGGCGCAATGGCTTTGCGATCACCCGGATCACAGCTGGCTAACCCAGTTAGGCTCCCTACTAGCCACCAGTTACCACATTCCGCTGCACGACTACACCCGCACACCTTGGCGGCCTGAACACAGCCAGCCAAGCCAGTGGTCACACCCCATTCAGTAACCCATTAACCAACTACTTCGCCTAGCCTGCCGCGTCCAATGTGGTGGGGCGATAGCGTATGGAGCCCAATCATGTTGCATCACAAACTGATCGCCGGGGAGACCCCCGGCACCTACCGGGTGACTGACCTTGTCACCGACGATGACCTGCTCACCATCGCCCAAGCCGTTGCCCGGCAGAAACTGGCCAAGGGAGAAGCTATTACCGATAAACACTTGGCCCATCAGGCCCTGCAAGGGCTGCTGCAAACACGAGACCGCGAAGTGTTTGCCGCACTGTTCCTCGATAACCAGCACCGGATCTTGGCCTACGAGGAGCTGTTTCTCGGCACCCTCTCCGCTGCGACCGTCTACCCCCGCGACGTGGTCAAGCGGGCGCTGCACCACAATGCCGCCGCGCTGATGCTGGTCCACAACCATCCCTCAGGTTACCCAGAACCCAGCCGTGCAGATATCGAGATCACTCAGCGACTGCAAAGCGCCCTAGCGCTGGTCGATATCCGTACGCTGGATCATCTGGTGGTGGGGGCGGAGGGCGTGGTGTCGCTGGCAGAGCGTGGGCATTTGTAACTGTTACGCCAGTCAAGAGGTCCGCTTGGGACACGGGTGATAAACCAGGGTCCAGCGGTGACCTGTATGACGACCGAACATCCATTGGAGTAAAGAACATGAGCACGATAGGTAGTTGGGGATTACATACCCCAGTTCAACCCCGTTTTGGCGCACGGGCCATTGTCGAGCGAAGCGGGGTCTCCCTGCTCTGGGATCGCAGCGGCGTCTATGGCGAGGCTGACGAGCAGTGGCTTACCGATATCGACACCGTTTTACCGGGCTTTATTGAGCGCCTTAGCAAACTCTTTCAGCAAGGGGAGCTGCTGAGTGACCAAGATAAATTGGTGACGTTGAGGCAGGGGGATTGGGTCTGCCTGGCCAATCCAAGGGCCAGCTATGGTTACCTCTATCTGGATGTCTACCGGCAAGAAAGCGGCAATGTTCAAACAACAGAGGCGTAAAATCGGCACGGCGGCGTAACGCTGGCAAAGGGTGAACCACATGCTCACCCTTTGCCCAAGACTTCTTTTTTTGGCTCTCTACTGAACCCCTAATGCCTTGTAAACGGCATCCACTGGATCGGCATAGAAGCTGATCTGAAACTTGGAGAAAATCTCGGCTGGCACTGTCGGTATGTCGGATGCCGATGCCATGGGCAGCAATACCCGTTTTCCGCCACTGTCCATGGCCAGCTGCAAGCTCCCCGCCAAATCTTCGACCGGATTAACAACGCCCCCCAAGGTCATGTCTCCCAACACGACCATCTGTTCCTGCACCGGCTTGCCCATCAAGATGGAACAGAATGCGACCAAGGCAGCCAGACTGGTTTTGGTGCTGGGGCCTGAGTTATGTAGCTCGACCACATGCAGATGGTACTCATGCTCGGAGAACTTGGCCGTTGCGCTGATCCGATTCAGATTTCCTTTGAAGTAATCGAAACCGACCCGGATCGCCTCCTTCGCTGGCGTATTGGAACCCAGCCCAGAGGTCGAATGCTTGCCGTTGCCGGGCGTCATCTGGGTTTCGAAACGATAGAGACCCAATTGCCCGGCCCCTCCTTTGGTGACCATGTGAACCACACCGGGCTTGCCTAACCCCTCCGGGATCAGCTGGCTGCCACCTTGCTCTGGCACATTGACGAAGAACTCTTCGAGTGTCTGGTTATCGAGGTAGCTGAAATGCACATCAAAAAACTCCATGCCACCGAGCTTCTTCAACTGCTCTTTGATGCGACGACGCAGCTCTAGGGCATAAGTCAAACAACGGCGCACATCTTCCTTGTCGAATACCCCGTGCGGATGCAGCAACTTGAGCAGACCTGAAACGGTACGACGTACCGCGATCACATCGCGCTGATTCAGGTTATTGCCCAGCTTGAAGTAACGATCGATGGCGTCGGAGAAACTGCGCTTACGCATCTCGCGCATATACTCGGCAAGATAATCGGTGATCAGACCATAGCTATTGGTGAAAAACTCCGGCCTCATCTTGGGGATGTCCCAGCCGGGAATATAGGCATGGAAGCGATCAAAGAAGGCCGTATCGATCATCGCTTCAGGGAACGGCGCCAGCAGATGGCTAGTCTTGACCAGGGTCTCGACACTCTGGTTGATGTTGCCGACAAAAACCATGGAGGCTTTTGCCTCGATTGAATCACGACCACGGGAGAAGGATCCCGAAGCCATGTAATCCTTCATGATCTGTACGCCGTCTTTATCCTTGAAGGTGATCCCCGCCACCTCATCAAAGGCCACCACATCCCACATTCCCACCAGACCAACCTGGCGCGAACTCATGTTGTAAAACAGGTTAGCCACTGTCGTCTGACCACCCGATACCAGCAAGGAGTTGGGCGAGCACTCTTTGTAAACATGGCTCTTACCGGTGCCGCGTGGCCCCAGCTCACAGACGTTGTAGTTGTTCTCGACAAACGGGATCATTCGAGTCAGCAGATGCCACTTCACCCGTTGCTGCAAGTTGGTCGGCTCCATGCCAATGGAGCGGATCAACACATCCAGCCACTGATCGGTATTGAAATGAGCACGAGCCGCAAACAGCTCCTCCATGTCCATAGAGGGCATCTGGATCGGCTTGAGGGTAAAAATGGAGAAGGGCGAGATCCTCTGCCCCTCTTCATAGAAGTAATTGAGGGTGATGATGCACCAGATCCCGCCAGTGAGCAGTTTCTCATTTTGCTTGACGATATTGGCCGGGATCACCGCATCCTTGATGCCGAGATTGGAGAGTTGCGCCTCGTAAACATCCTTTTTTTGGTTAAGTTTGACCCCCACCTTGTCGATCACTTTGAAGCTGCCCCGCTCACGGATCAGCGACTTGACCTTCTCCGCCTCATCTGGGCGCACATAGTTCTCGGCCAGGATCTTCTTTACGTTCTCCAACCCCTCCCGCACCACCTCATCATCATCCGAGGCGCAATACATGCCGAGCAGGTACTCCAGCACATAGACGGGCACATTGGCCCCCTCTTTGAGCTGTTTGGTTAAATCCTTGCGAACCACCTTTCCCTTGAAGTAGCGGTTCAAACGGGCATCCAGATCCAGGCTGGCATGTTGAGCCAACTCATCCTCTGGGCTCAGACTAGCCTGAACGCCGTATTGCTCCTGCTCCCCATGGTCAGCGCTGTATCCGCTATCACCGGGATACACATCCATCTGCTGGATCACCACATTGTTCGTGATATGTGTTACCGACGCCGCCTGCCCTTGCGGCGTCTCTTTTCCTAAAAACTCTCCCTCGGTGGAGGGACGATCATGATGTGACATCAGGGTTACTCCGGGGCACAAACCTGTCAGGGCCCCACGTCTATTGGCTTAACGTGAACACAAGCGTGAGTGCAGCTGCGTGACTCTCATTGCCCGAGATCAAAAACCGAAATCATTCTGGATGGCCAGATCGATGGTCACCGGATAACGGGCCAGCTCAATGCCATCTTCATCATCTTGCAGCAGCAGTTGATACTGCACCTTACGATCAAAATCCGTGCCGGTGAGCTTCAAGCGCACGTCCTGCTGACGTTGTTCCAGACTACCGGAGGTCGCATCAAAGGTTAACTTTTCGAGGGCCGATACCGACTGCCCGGTACTATCGACGACCACAAAGCGCAACGTCCGTGGCTTATGACGCTCATCCACCGCGTCGGTTTGCAGGAAACGAACCTTGTCGATGGCGTTGACCAGCTTAATGGGTTGATACAGGGGCACAATATTGACCTTCGTCTTCTCATGCAGTGCCTGCTTCTTACCGCGCAACTCCTGCACCTCAAGCAGTGGTACGCAGATCTCCTGCAACATGGCCCCACCGTGAACAAATCGAGCACCGCCGACAAAATGGAAGCGACTCACCCCCTTGGGCAACCAGAAGGCCACATCGGATTGGCCTTTGGTAGTATCACCGATCCGGCCATGCCATACATCGTCATTGGTGGGCAGATTGCGGCCTATCAGGTAACGCTTCTTGGCCTCAAGCGTTCCGGTTGGCTCATGTGTTAGCTGGGATTTTACCGCGACTTCCGGCGCAACCCGCTGGAACAGGAAGCCATGATCGGCGGTGATCACCACCCGAGTCACCCCAAATCCGTTGATGACTCGACTGACCAAGCCATTGAGCTCCTCGATGGCCTGACGTACCGCCATAAAGGTCTGCTGCTCGGTCGCCAGCTTGTCACCTATCGCATCGATAATATCGTGGTAGATATAGATCACCCGCGCATCACCAATGGCCTCATTGGCCTGGGCCCGAGTCCAGCCTTTTAGCGCCTTGGCAGAGATGGCGAGCCCACCCACCTTGGCCAAAATGGCGCTGCGGTTGTCCAGCCCTGCGCTGCTCTGGCCATCCACCAACACGGTGGCGTTCCCTTGCGCATAATCCAGCTGCTGATGGGGTAACAGGGCCGCCATCCCGAGCTGGGTGTAACTTGGCAACACCCCCAACTGGCTTTTCAGCTGCGCCGAGAAACGCTTGCCTTCATTGATCTCACCTTGCAACTCATGGGCAACTTCATAGCGCAAGGCATCGCTGATGATCACAAACTGCCGCTTCACACCGGCCTGGCTCAGGCGCTGCTTAATCACTGTCTCGTAGAAGCGTGATTGAGCCGGGATCCCCATCTCCCAACGGGCCATTTGCTGCTCTTTGGCAAGCAAGCCATCCCACGCCAAACCGAGCTGGTAGAGATACCAGTTGACGTACAGATCCTCAATCTTGTCAGCCAATGCTGCCAACACCTCGACCGATTGCTCCTGTAAGTGCAACAGCGCCTCGTTGAAGAGACGATAGGCCGCATCAAACAGGAACAGCTCGGCCTCATAAGCGAGGTACATCGCCTGAGCAGTGGGATAATGAAAACCGTCCGGGTAAGCGCGGCGCAGTTCCAGCAAGATCTCGGCCTGCTGTAGCGCCTGATAGAGATGGACATACTTGGGATCGGTGCTTACCCAAAAACCTTGCCGACGCCGGGAAATAAGCTGACTAAACTCGGCCCGGCCTAATGCCAAATCGCCGCTCATCAATCCGCTCACCAGTTCGCGGATCAACGCCTGTTCGACAGCCTCAAAGCCGCTTACCTCGGCCCACAGCCAGATATCCTGGGTAGCCAGACTGGCGAGGCGGGAATGAAGCTCAAGTTGTGCGGCCACTTTGGCCGAAAGAGCGGCAAACTGACCGCTGTACTGGGTAGAATCACGCCAACTGGCCAACAACGCCATGGCATTGGCACGTCCGGTCGGCGTGGCCAACAACTGTGACTGCAACCAGGCGGGGCGACCGGCAACACCGGCGGCATCGAGTTGTTCATAACACTCGCTGACAAATAGCTTGCGCACCAGTTCACGCAACGAAGGTTCTGTCTCCTCCGCAACCTGATAACCATAGTCGCGGGCCATCAACTGCCAAAAACTGGGCAACAAACCATATTGCTCCAAAGGAGCTAATGCCGTGGCAGTAACGCCATCGCTGTCGCTATCAACCTCATCCAGCAAACGTTCGCCCAAGGCCTTCATCAAGTCAGCGAGTTGGGCGTGGCAACCGAGCAACACGCTGATCATCTTGAGATCGAGCGACAACTCATCTTCTATGCCACTGCGACCATCCAGCCGACGCTTGAGCGCGACAGTGCGCTCTTTGCTGGCAAAAAAGCTGTGACGGGATGCGATGTAGTCGCGCAGTGACATATTGGCGAGCCCCAACTCGTTGAGCAGGATCGAGGCCGCATCGGCGTAGAAGGTGACGCTATAGCGGCGCATATCCAGCAACCAGTCTTTTGCTGGCGCAGGCTCCGGGCTTGGCCAGTAGAGCAGAAACGGCGTGGTCGGCTCATCGAGCTCAATGTGCTTACGGGCCTGAAGTTGGGAATGCTCAGCCATATTGAGCACCGTCACTGTCTGACCATCGCGGGTGAGCCCTGCCAGGGGATCTGCAAGCTCCGCCAGCTGAGCTGTAAAACTTTGCTCGGGATCGTGCCAGAAGACGATCCGGCTCTGTTCGAATTTCTTGTTTAGCCCGCTTTGGAGCTGGGTAATATCCATAAAAATCCGTCACGACAAGCCGTTAGGCTCCGATTTACAACAAAGCCATATGGTAATCGAAATGCTCTTAGAGTTCATGGAGCAATCCGTTAGCGTAGGACCTGAGTTCATCGTATGGTGCGCTTTGGCAAGCGCTACTCGTGGACTCAGCCAGGTGGTAGAGAAGACAGGCCAACTACCTACCTGTCCTCTTGATAGCCTCTGACAACCCAGCACTATGTTACGGTGTCACAACACACTCCAGTTGCTGTTTGCATAATTGCTGGCTGTTGCCCAGCAGCAACTGATTTTCGATAGAGTGCAACAGATTGTTAATATCTTCAAATTTATCCACCAGCAGACGACTACTGCGACTGGCCTTGCCGGTTAACCACTGATCATAACCAACTTTTGCCCATAACCGATAAGAGTTCAAAACAGACTTGTATTTTGTTGCTGCCGACTCAACCAGTGCATCCGCATGATGGTATTTGCCAAGAGTGGTATAAAGTGCAGACTCCACATAAATAGATTTTGGCATGACATCCAATACACTTGTCACAAAATCAACAATCAATGCAGCATGTTCATCGGTGATTTTATTCTCGATTGCTTTACTGTGGTCGATCCAGCCAATCAGGTTCATCAAGAATGTACACAATTCGTTTCTTTGCTGAGCAAGTGTTGCCAATAATGGTGCAATCACCTCAGGGTATGCCTCACTCTCTTTAGAAACAGCCAGCATCTCATGGGCCGCCATAATGCTACCCATATACGATGAAAGTTTTTCAAGATAAAAAAGCTGATTTTGAGTTTGAATTTCAACAGCGATTTTATCTATCGACGCCTGGATTTTATTGAGCTTTTGAGAGAGATAAGCTGTTTGAATCACTATCGCAGCGAGAATAATCCCGGTTGATAATCCGACCGCCAGGCCGATGCTTTTCTGCATGGCGGCGGTGGCTTTCATCAACTGCTCGACATTAACGCCCTGGCTGACATCTACTGTCATCTCTTTAAAGGGAAGGTGCTTGACAATACTCCCCGCCCCCTCTGATAGTTTTTTACCCTTGGCCCAATAAATGACGCCTTCACGCAGGCGCATATGGCCCGTTTCGATCAACTCGCGAATCTCAGGGTCAACTTTGGCCCAATCAGGCACCATAATCACTTTGAGCGTCTCTTCAAGCATCTTAATATCCTTGTGTTGTCAGGACTTGTGTTATCAGATTCAGTTGAACGGGTTACCGTGACGATGGAACTCACGCAGCATGGTGATATGGATAACGCACGGCAAGGTGACTCGTAGTGCTGGCCCTTCTACCACAGCACTGAATAATCCACCGACGAGCCCAAGTGGACTAGAAAATAATAATGCTCTTGGCAGCAGCATAGCTCCAGCCGCCGCAGCCCCACCGAATGCACCCGCCAGTACGCCCGATATCACACTAAAATCCCTGACCGTCCACTTTAAAGGATCGATATTATTCACTTGATAGTCATTCTTCATGGTTTTAATAAACGCTTCCCGCTCATCCTGCGTCATCTTATCCATCTGCAACTCCAGCACCTTGGCCACTATCGCCTGCTCGATGGTCTGCACATCACTATGCTTGTCTATCGCGCAGCCAACGGATTTTGCAGTGAACTGCACAATATCCTTATACGCGGCCCCCTTTCTGGTCACGATATTTAATGCTGTCGAGTTGCCATATGTTTGCAGCTCAGTGCAAATGGCTTGCCATGCCCGAGAAAAATCATACTTGTTTGCTTTAAATTCGGGGTTTTTGGTCAAGGTTTCAGCCAGTCTCGGCTTGCCATCACGATCAATGGTCAAATAACTGACCAGTGGTGCTAGCTGCTCATGGGTGCAGTGAGCAATGAATGCCAGATCTTCATCTTCTCTGTACTTGTAATATCTGCTTGCAATATTAATATCCATATTCACGCCACCGATTTATGATAAATATCAATAAAATACTACGCTCGCACTAGCCAAGTCCAAGGGATAGCCCTCTATCTTGAACGGCAATAAGCAAAATGAGAGCTGCCGCACAAGCGGCAGCTCTCGCCTTGATTTGATGGACGATGGGTCAATCACTCTCCCTTATCACCAGTGATGGCTTTAACGTCACTGAGCAGGGTGCCGAATTTGCCGTAGTTGACCTTGACGCCGTCATCGAGATCCAAGGTGATGCGCATATCGGCGTGGTGCTTCAGCTCATCGTCAAAGGCACGCAACTCGGTCAGTTGCTTGGACAACGTGTCGATCTCCTTACCGATGCGCTTGGCCTCCGCCGTACCGGCTTCGGCCTGTTGCAGTCGCAGGCGTTCGATACGACCGGCCATCTGGCCGAGCAGCGGTGTGACATATTCGGTGCGCATCCGTGGCAGGGTGGCTTCGTTGTAGCGGTGCAGATAGAGCAGACACTCGAAGGCCTTCTCTTTGCCTGAGCTAAACAGCCAGTAGATGGGGCGCTTCTTGTAGGTCTTCATGTGGTCTTTAAAGAACTGGGTCGAAAGATAGCGGCGAATGGTCTCGCGGGCCGTCTCGCCCCCTTTTTTCACCGGTTTGATGGCACTGAGGCACAGGCTATCGGCAATAAATTGCAGGTTCTCTTCCAAGGTTTCAGCGCCCCAGACGGTGCGGATAAACGCCTCGAATCGCGCCGCCACATCGTCGGGGAACCAGTTATCTGAAGTGAGCGGCAGGATGCCATCCTCATCGGCGGCAAAGGTGGAGTAGGCTCCCTCCTCCACCAGCGCTTTAAAGCCTTCGTTGCCGGCATGGGCGTACACCAAGCCTTCGCAATCCAGTGAATAACGGCCCATCATGCAGCCGATGGCGTAGGAGATCAGCTCACTAATGGTATCCGACTGCAACCGTGCCTCGCGCTCCTCGTCGGTGAGATTACCACCATAGCGATAGTGCGGGTTGCAGGTCAGAGTGATTTCCGACAGTGGTACCGCAGGGGTAAGCTCATCCTGCAGGTCATATACCTCGATAAAAAGACGGTTATTGTCTTCTTCAAGGCGTTGCATTTCACATGATCTTTGTTGCATGAATGCACGAAGCTTCTGATAGCAACGCTCTAGCAACAACTGACTGAACTCAGGCTGAAGAAGAGGTAGACGCTTAAAATCCCACGACAACTCATTGGAGTCCCAATCTTTTTTCGCAACTTCAATAAGTCTGTCAGTAACTTCATTAATTTCTGGTAGTCTTACCGGTATCGCATTTATGCCAATTGAGCTGTAATCAAGGGTCGGGCACAATATGTTAAGGAATGCTTGAGCAACATTACTATTTAACAGACCAAGGAGATTGCTTTTGCTCACTGAAACCGGAAATATACAAGACCCTTTTGTATCGAAAAGAAATCCAACTGGATTATATCTGGCAGAGAACAATCCAGAACTTAATGACGAATAGGTGATGCTATCACGAAAATAGTATTCTTGATTTTTAAGACGCCCGCCTGGCCTAAGCTTGTTAATTTCTTCAACAAATGCCTTAAGCTCTACTCCATTGCTCTGCCAATTTACAACATACTCATTATTCCCAAACCAACGACGGAACTCCCCTCCCTTATTATAGGCATACCATTTTTCTGTCCGATGTTCTGACTCTGCAGCACTAGCGCAGTCTAAAAACAATTGTTCTTCGCTAACCTCATGCCAAAAACGCAAAAAACGACCATTATCTGAAGTTGCCATTCCCTGCTTAGCATCAGCGACATCTCGTAGTTTATCGATTTGAAAACAGGAGAACAGCTTTTCACTTACCCAATATGCAATGGGGCTCCCAGGGATCTTTCCAAAATCCGCTGCTGAGGCGCGGTAAAAATTTTTTTGCATGTCGTTATTCTGTTGCTGGCTCATTGGGCCACCTCTTCTCTTAAATCAGGAGCAGTGTGGCTTATTTTGGCCACACTGCTGAATGCTGTAAATCTCATGCTCTTAGCCAATATAGCCCGAAGCAAACGCCTTGTCATACTTGTTTGTCGGTAGCATTGGCCGCTTTAAACATCACCGCTTTTTCCGCTTCCGAGTTGCCATCCACCAGCCGGAAATAGGCACCCTGATAGGTGGGTAGATGGGGCTGAGCCAGCACAAAGGCGGTGGTCGAGCCCCCCTCGCCACCGAGGCTGCTTATGGTTTCGGTGTTCGGCAAGATAGTTGGCATCACTATTTCCCTACCGCATTGGCGGCTTGAATAATTTCCAACGCACGTGGCCCTTGTTGCTCCGCCCCACGGAAATCAGACAACCGCACATAACCGCCTTTGAAATTCGGATTGTAGGCATTCTCAAGGGTAAAGGTACAGATCGGCACTGTCGCACCATCGAAGCCAGAGTATTCCAATTGGATCAGCGAGGTGATGGTTTTCTCGTTTATGATGTAATTTCGAAGCTGTTCATAGCTTGAGATAAACATCCATACAAACGGCGTCATAAACCCAAGCTGACCGCGAGGTTTTGCCAAATCCAGATTGCGCACGATAAAGGCTGAGAAAAGGTCTTTTTCATAACCCTTAAAGTGGGTTTTGAGATAGTCCTTCACCTCCGGAATATGGAACTTGCTGCCCATATAAGGAGGGTTGGCAATCACGACGTCATAACGTTTGGCCAATACGCTGGCCTGGGCAAGCAGCGGCAGCAATGCCTTGGCGGCTGGCTTTTGCATCGCATCACCGCTGATACTCAAAGTTTGCAAAGTGGTATAGAGATCGTCGATGGCCTGCACCTGCTCGGCGGGTACTTCGATAAGCGACCCCAAGGTTTTGGCAGCCAAGAAACGGCGGTGCAGGTCGTTAAGCAGGCTCAAGCGCGGGTCATTAGCGGCGAGGGTGGCGGGAGCCACGGCAAACATATCTTGTACCTGACCACGATCCGAGTCGGCATTGAGGTTTAGCGCCTGCCAAAGCTTAGGAATATTGAGGTGGCGGCTCTCCTGCAGGGCGTGAATATGTAGGGTGAGATCACGAGTGAACAGACGACGATCATCCTGACGGGCCCGCATCAGCAGGGCGAACCCCGCCAGTTGGGCGGCGCGGTCGTCGATATCGAGGCCATACAGGTTGTGCTTGAGAATAAGTTCGGGGATCTCGCGACTGCGATAGCCGCGCTCCTCGTAGATGCGATAGAGCAGGTTGTAGGCTTCCACCAGAATATGGCCGGAGCCACAGGCGGGATCGAGTACCTTGATCGATTCGGGCTCGATACTATCAGGCGTGAAACGAGCATATTCATCCTGAACTTCGATAGGTTGCTCACCAGGGAAAACAAAGTAAGGCATGGCACGAGGCAACGCCGAATCAGGATAGGTTTGCAGCCAGTAGCGGCCCACCGAGTTTTGCACCAGATACTGCACGATCCAGTTGGGGGTAAAGAGCTGGGTAGCGGCGGGAATATCCTCCGACTTGACCACCTTGCCGATCACTTCGTCCTTCTTCTCGCTGATATAGAACTGATAGAGCCAGCCGATCACCTCCACCTGTTGCCAGTCAGTCTCCGGGATCCCATCGACCAACTCGCGCCAGAAGGCATCGGTGCGGGTGAGGCCGCTTGGCAGCAGCAGTTCGGTCTCATCATCGATGGCTTCAAACAAGAAGGGCATGGCCTGATGCAGGCGGTGGCACTGGCCGAGCAGCAGTTCACGGAACAGAGCCTCCTGCTCGTTGCCAGCCAGCAGCAGGTCGAGCAGCGCCGGTTTATCGAGATCTACCCCCTCGCCTATCAGGGAGTCGATCACTTCGGGGGCACGGTCCAGCACCTCGAACCCCTGTGGCTGGCTCGGATGGGAGAGCAGGCGCACTCCGTGTTCGAGATAGCCCTCGTCGCTTTTTAGCTCCATAAAGCGAATAGCACAGAAGCGGTTGAACCAGGTATAAGCCATCTGCTCCATCAGGTTCTCGAAGCCTTCGTGTTCGAGCCGCTGTTGCAGGCGTTTGAGAGCCGGGGCGATGTGGGCCGGGTGGGTAAACCCAGCCACTTGTAGCACTTCACCGCTGAGCTGGAAATCTGCATGACCCTTGGCGGTAATCCCAAATTCGGCAGCGCGAGCCTTGATGGCAGCAATAAAGGCAGTGCGAGCCCGTGGGGCGACTTTTTTCAGGTTGTTGGTGTTCATTGAAATTCCCGTGACTTTTGTTCTAGCTGTTCGAGCAGGCCGATGGCTTAGTCAGCAACTTCCCCGCACAGATGGCGGATCCCTTGTTTTAAATCATCCCGAAAGCGGTTAAAGGTCGGCATATCAAGCCGGTCAAGCTCAATCCCCTCCACCACGGGCCAGAGATCGCCACGATGGTACTCCTCGTTGTTGAGCAATCGACCCAACACCTTTTTCGGGGCGCGATCTGGCGAGCGGTCATTGCCTGACAGCTGAGTTTCAAGCTGGGTACAGTGCTGGTAGGCATCTGGCTTACATGAGCAGATCAGCCAAGCCTCCGAGGTCGGTTGCGGCACCATGGCAACACCCTTACCCACAAAACCTGCGGCGCGGAAGCCTTCTTGCATTGCCTGCACCAGATCCTGCGGATCGTGACGCTCTCCCTGAGTACCATCTGTATCGTGAAAATAAAGCGCCAACTGTGCTTGCGTCGGGGTTTCCGTTTGCTGCGCCAGCTTTCCCAATACCTCCGCTCGTTTACCGTGGATCAGGTTGCCGGACTTGGTCCTTTTACTGGGGAATCGAAAGGGACTGGCCTTGGCGAGGGTCTTCATCTCGGCCGCAGCAACCAGCACAGACGGAATGGCATGCTCTTGCTGTAAGTCGAACAAATCTGCGTTCCAGTCAGGCAAATGGTGAACCAGCAGCCGATGAGCAAGACGCAGCATGGGGCCCACCTCAAGATCGTCGCCATAGGCATAGGCTTGCGCGTTGCGGCTCGCGCCCAGATCGGTCGGGCCTTCACCAAATACCAGCAAGGTTTGCAACATAGTTATGCTCTCCCTGTACTGGTTTTATCCTCGGTGCTTTTTTCAGCCATTTGCTCGGCTGCCTCTGCGACGTGCTCAAGGGAGAGATCGAGCATCGACTCACCTGGCGAGAGACATTCAAGCCGTGCTGCCGCCATGGGAACATCGAAGAAACGCACGGCACGGCTGACACCATCGGGACGCTTGTAGATCAGCAACACACTTTGCCGCGCCACCTTATCATTGAGGTAGTTGAGTACCATGGGGCTATGGGTGGTCACCAGCAGTTGCTTGGCGGAACCAACCAGCGCATCCACTAACGCCTCGGTGATCTCGGGATTGACACCGTTCTCTATCTCGTCGAACAGCACAAACTCATAAGGGCTGAATTGCTGGGCCAGAATGGCCAACAGACGCAGCATGCCATCGTTGATATGGCGGGCTTCGGTGACCATGTCACTTGCTGGCTCATTCGTAAGCAGGCTCGCCTGTCCCTCAGAGTTACTGGCTTGATAATGTTCGTGCAACTCAAGTTTGATGTTCCCTCCACGCATAACGCTGGTGTGGATCTTGGTCACTTGGGGATAGTAACGCTGTAAGTCCAGCAGTAATTGCTCACGCTCTGACAGCTTTAATTGATGAATAAAGGCACTCAGCTGTTGACCACCACTGCCAATATCATCGCCAAGATTGGCTAGACGGGCTTTACGCCGGAGCTGTTCTGGCGAGAGCAGATCGAGAGAGCGGATCGCCTTGATGCGTTCGCGCAGTTCACGCAGCAATGGCGAAAGCTGGTTATCTTTGAGCTGTGACAGCAGTGAACCGGTGTAGTTAAACGGGATCTCGTTCCACTGTGTCGAGTCGGAGCTCTCCGAACGGTGCCAATACTTTCCTCCTTTGAGCTCAAAGACGGTTCCATCCTGACGATGGCTGCCATCAAGCAACCAGGAACCATCCATCTGCAGGTTGGTGACCTTGGCAACTTCACGGGTACAGGCGAGGCGGGTGCGGTTAAACGTGGCCTCCCATCGCAGATGTCGCCCTTCAATCTCCAGCTCGATGGCCAGTTCGATATTGAATTTTTTACCTAGGAGGCGGCTGGCCAGATCAGCTGCCGACCAGCCACGGGCTATTAGCCACTCCTTTACTTCACCACTCATCACATGAGCCGCAAAATCGAGCGCCTGCAGTAAGGTGGTTTTACCTGACCCATTAAGGCCAATCACGCAGTTAAAGCGTGAGAGTGGCAGGCTAAATCCTACCAGCGATTTGAAGTTATCTATTTCAAAACGGGTCAGCATCCGCTGCTCCTTTTTTGATTGTTCAGTAGCCCCCTCTTGCCTATGCGGACAAGAGGGGGCTATTCGCTCGTTATTTTATCCGCACCCGTTTGCCATCAACGATGGCCTGTTGCAGGCGACTGCGCAGTTTGCTGAGGTAAGCGTCGATATCCTGTTCAGTCTCAATAAAGAGATGGCTGCCCCCCAGCAACTCGGTCGGCGAGACCAGTTCAATGGGTTTAAGCACGGGTTTAGGTTTGGCAACGGGCTTATCGATAGTTGTGTTTTCAACAGCAGAGGCAGCACTGTTTCCTACAGAGGGTTCCTGCACTTGTGGTGGGAACACTGATACTTCGGACTGATGAGCAGCTTGCTCGGCGCTATAGCGGTTGATCAGCGCGATGACCTCATCTTCCTGATCGTCAGCCTCTTTCACCAGACTGACCAGCTCATGGAGCGAGACGCTCTTCGCCACCCGCTCTTTAAGCAATACAAAGGGGCGCATCGCTTTATTTTGCAGCTCGCTTGGCAACTCACTGACCGAGGATTGGATCCCCTGCTGGGTCTGTTCGATGGCCTGTAAGCTGAAGGCGCGTTTTTGCTCGATGAGGCGTTGATTGATCGCCGCCAGCTGTTCGACCAAGGTACCGACATTGCGCAACTTGCCATAGGGCTGCGCGTCTTCATGGATCGCTCGCAACTGCTCAATGAGTTTTGCTGCTGCCGGATCTTGCTCCAGAGCATGCTTATTGACGCTGAACTGCTCGCCCAAGGCACGACTGAGTTGCTGCCAGGTGTCGAACTGGCGAGTGAAGAATTCCTCCACCTCTTCAAAGTCTTCGGCAAAGTCCTGCCACTCGTTCCCCTGTTGGCAGAGCGCCTCTATCAGGGCGTAGCTGTTATTGCCAAGCTCCAGCGAGCCTGCGACCAGCCGTTTACCGCTCTCTAGTACGGCCAGCCCCGGACAACGCCCTTGCTTGCCCTTGAACTCAAAATCGTTGAGCAGTCGCTGCAACTGGGCCAACTCGTCGAGCAGCTTCTTGGCCAGCTCTTTCTCGCTGCTATCGAACGGCTTGCGGAAAATGTCTTTGGCAAGGCGGGCCGCTTTGACTACTTGCTGCTCACTGTGCTGGCGCACCCGTCGAATACGCAGCGTGGTGTGGCTGCGCACCGAGGTGAACTGGTCATAGCTGCGCTTGAGGGGCAGGTCGCCATTAGGGGTCGAGAGGGCCGCTTTCCCCAGCAATACCAGATGGGCCAGTTGCAGCATGACCTCATCACGATTCCAGCCATAGGGCCTGGCACTGAAACGATCGAGCATCTCTTTGAGATAGACCGGTTTATTGGTTTCTTCAGAGACATTGAGGTAGAGCTCGATCTCTTGCTTGGCCCCACCGTTAGGATCTTGCTCGCCCAAGTGCATATTGAGCTGCGCAATGTCGTCGGCCATGATGACGCTTTTAAGTTCCTGCAACGGATTGGTGCCGCAACTCTTGAGCAATGACAGTTTTGAAAACGAGTTTTCAATGACGTAGCCAAGCGCCTCGTCCAGTATATTGCTGACACTGCCAGATTTGAGCTGTAGCTCGTTACCGATGGCATACACCTGCGCTTGCTTGACCAGCTCTTCAAACAGAGACTTCAACCGGTTGCGACGTTTGGTATTCTCCATTGCCTTTTCAGTCAGCAGTTTCTCCTGCTCCGGCCGTTGGCTACGATTATTAGCGAGGAATTTCTCGGTTTTTAGCCAGGTATCGAATTCATCCCAGAGCCGCTTTTCGTCGGGCAGACAGATCAACACGCAACCTTTCCCTTCCAAGCTCAGTGATTTGCATCCCTGCTCATGATAATCCTCGAAATTGGCGTCAAGGGGCGAGATGACTTTGAGCACGAGATCAGTCTGAACACTGCCATCAAATGGGTGCCCATTGCAGAAGCGACTTAGCGGATAATCCTGCTTGTTGACGGCATAACGATACTGCCGACGATTGCCCATTACCTCTTCAAAGATCCACTTCGACAGCTGTCTATTCACTTCGGTTAATTCAACCTGAGTGTGCTTGATCTCCTGCTCAACCTCTTTCTCTTCATTAGTCAGGAACACATACTCGTCGCCATTGCGGGCAATCAGAAGCTGGTTTTCAAGACGATGCAGGCTAGCTTCGATACGCCGCTTGAGCGCCACTTTGTCGGTATCGATCTCTTCAATTGAGAGAGTTACCAGGTTATCTAGCGTGGACTTCACGAGATCGACATAACGGATCAGGAATAGCGACTTGAGAATGTCGATATCTTCCGCAAAAAGGGTGCTCTTCTCGGCAGCCTGCTCGAAGATACGTTTGACGTTGGTGTCGAGAAACGACTCGATGGCCGGATAAAACGAGTGGAACGGCACCAGTACGCCCACCCCTTTATTCATCTGCTGACGCGCTGCATTCTGGAAAGCATCAAGCAAGGAGCGCTCACCACGAGAAAGGTGTTTACCGGTTGCCCCGACCTTGCGAATGGCCTCGAACACCTTCTGCACCAGCAGGTACTGGTAAGGGATGAACGGATAGTGATCGACAAATTCGACATTGTCGCGATAGTTGGCCAACTCTGCGGTGGTGGTCGCGTCAAAGGCCAGCTGGTTGCGCAGAATATCGCCTTTTTGGATAAACAGATCGGCCAGCTCATCTTTGGCCTCTGTGGTTTTTTCCAGCAGGCGCTTCTGGATCACTTCGTTGGTGTTGGACGATGAGAGGGAGACCCGGGTATGGAAACGCCCCTGGATCTTGGAGAAGTCCTGACCTTTTTTGGCGCTGAGATCCCCAAGTACGGCATCGATATCCTCTTGAGACGTCACAATCACCCAAGCGCGACCACCGCAGGAAGTACCTATATTCTCGGTGATGGTCTGCAGTTTGAGCATCATCTGGGTGTTATTGCCGATGAACTGGCCCACTTCATCGACTAAGAAGACGATTCGTTTACCATCCCCGCCACTCTCTCGGGCGCTACGATCCAGATACTCCCTTACCCATTTGCAGAAATTGCTGATGTCGAGGGTAAACATGGATTCGAGGTTTTCCATGCTCTGCACCGAGGAAGCTTCCGACTGGCCGGTTGCATGAGCCCAGGCTTGCGCCATTTCATCCCGGCAGAAGCCATAGGCATCACGTTCCTCTTCCCAAGAGGAGCCAGTCAACTCGGCAAATTTGCTCTTGAACGCTTGATATTGATTGCGAGCATCAAGCTCCCGCTCAAGGTGTGCAATATGAGGATGGTCGGCGCAATAGCCGAGCCGCTCGTTAAACACCCGCAGGAACACTTTCAGGATGGCATCTTCTTTATCTTCAGTATCAGCACGACTGTCGATGTTAAAAAGAATCACCTCGGTTTGACGATTCACTGCTGCGTGAATATCGCTGTAGAGCAGGTTGTCACTGATCTTATCTTTGAAAAAATCGATAGCAGCTTTGCTCTGCTCGCCGTGAACGGCTCTCTGGTTACCCAACAGATAAGAGAGGATCTTGATAAAGTGCGATTTACCGGAGCCAAAGTAACCGGAGACCCAGATACCTATCTTACCAGCCACGCTGGGATCATCAGGATGGGTGACGCCTGGCAAATAGGTCTCGAAGAAATGGCGCAGATGGCGATCAAGCTCGCGGGTCACCACATACTCATCAAGCTCAGTCCAGATGATTTGCTCATCCAACTGCTCTGCTTTCACCACGCCATTGATCGGCCTGTCCAGTTGTTTGGTAAACAGCTCTTTAATTTGCATTGATGATCCCGTGTTTGTTGCCACTAGATATTCCAATTTCTGCTTTTGTTTTTCGTCGGTTAGTAACGCCTTCAACCGCTCAATATCAATACTTGAACGAATGCGGTACCAGTTGGAAAGCGCGGTAGTAGTTGGCTGTCGCCACTTCAGCACGATCCAGGTCAAACGGATAAAGCTCAAGACCGTTGTAACGGCCAGGATAAAACAGCACCAAGGGTATTGCGCCCATGTGGGCATGAAGCGCATTGAGCAGGCTATGGCCACGCAGCAAGGGCCAGCATTGGCCTAAACCGCTCAACACCACAAATTGTGGAGATGCCGAGTGAATTTTATCCATCAGGTGTTTGGCGACACGGCCTTGCTCAAGCGGCCCTTTAAGGGCCTTAGCAAGTTCGTCTGTTCCTTTTTTCAGCTCAAGTTCGAAGGCTTTATCCAGCAGTTTTCGCTCCTGCAAGATAGCCAGCAATGCTTCAAACAGGTTGATATGCACAAAGTTCAACCCCTGCTTGGCAAGGCGTTGCAGACTCAAACTCAGATATTCCCGCACATCCAATTCGAACTGCGGCGGATAGTCAAAAATGTAAAAACCTATCTCTCCCCCGAGCTCCCGATTGTGCAGAAAGCTCTCGCTTTTCAATCGCGTCTCTATCTGTTCGAGGCGGGCAATCAGCTGTGGTTTGCTGTCCAATTGAACCTTCATCTTGCAGACTCCATGGCATCATAGGCTTTTTGGTAATCAAGCCGACTCGCCCACTTCCGCAGCTCTGGCATCAGGTAAATATTCTGTAGCTTTCGGGAACGGCCTGACTCGATATAACCCACATCCGCCAGGATCTTGAAGACATTGTTCCCCATCTTCTGGATTGAACTCTCTGAATAGCTATCAAGGCCCTCAATCACCCGCTGACGTGAGACGATAAACTCGTGCCAATCGTCATTGCGCAGTGACTCACGATACATGCGGCGGGCATCAGCAAAGGCGGTGGCCATAAAATCGGTCAGTACCGG
Organism: Aeromonas sp. R7-4; assembly: GCF_040908055.1. Classification (NCBI taxonomy): domain Bacteria; kingdom Pseudomonadati; phylum Pseudomonadota; class Gammaproteobacteria; order Aeromonadales; family Aeromonadaceae; genus Aeromonas; species Aeromonas sp. R7-4. The sequence continues at coordinate 4,663 of NZ_JBFODA010000066.1, read as the reverse complement.
CGAGTGACACATGGTCGCCAACAGCAGCATCTGTTTGGCCAAATCATCCGATACGATGAGCAGTTGTTCCCAGAATGCAGGTCCCATCGGCTCTAGCCGCTTGCGCAGGGTCGATGCCATGCGTTTGGCACTGTGCAACGAGGGCTTCTGCAGGGCATTCTCATTCACAATGGCATCTATCCATTGCGCCTCATCAGGCTGTCTCAACAGCAGTGCGGCAATCACTCTGCTTTCGCGCAGCATGATGCTGCCGCCGATGATGTCACCCAGATACGCTTTGGCCGTCATAACTACTCCACAACAGGGGTCTTCAAACGGCGTTATGATACGCGAATCTGGCCACAATGCCTTTAACCCGGCGCACAGTTAGCGCCCTTAAGTAACCCACACGGCGACAATTCCCCCCTTTTCTGGCTATTGGCCCAATAATGCCGGTGGCGTACTCGGACCATCGCATCTGACCTGCCCCAAGGAGTTAGTGCGGCAGGTAGTGCCATCGGAGGCGCGTAGATTGCCGAGGCTATCCTTGCGCCAAGTGACCGTATCGCCGGTGCCAGGTCTGCTGACGCGCACATTGCCCAGACTGTCTTTGCGGTAGGTGGTGCCTTCGCTGCAGCGGACATTGCCGAGGGAGTCTTTCCGCCAGGTGGTGCCGCTTTGGGAGTCTCTGACGTTGCCGAGGCTGTCTTTGCGCAGGGTGCCGCTCCTGCCATCGTCACATTGGTAGCGGGTATTGCCGAGGCTGTCTTTGCGGTAGGTGCAGTCGGTGGCCTGCACTGTTTGAAACAATAACCCAAGCATCAAAAAAGCCACTAAGGTACAGGATGGGGAACGGGCGGCCTTGATGCGATAACGCTTAGGACCTTCGCTATCACCGCTAGTATTCTGGGTACTATAGGTCATATCTCCCCCCTGACCGTTGGCAGTTAGACTGCCGATTTCTTTAGGCTGACTATACCCATCCCGCCTGACCATCTCGATACTGTGGTTTTTCACATGTCGTGTTTTCAGGCAGATGAATTAAATAGAAGATGAGGGGTTCGCAGAAATGATTGCCGTATCTGCATGATAGAAGGCCCCGCACAGCATACCGTAGACCAAGCGCACCCGGCTATCTGACCCCAGCAACACACCTAACAGAGCCTCCCCACCTTTCAGATCATCACTGTGCCAAAAACACCAGAGCGCTGCTTCTACCACATCGAGCCAACTGGCATGACCGAGTTGATTGCGCGCCTTGCGCCGCCAACTGCCTCGCATCACGGCGCCCGTATTGAGGGACTCAGGCGCCAGGGCGCGGATCTCCATTGCCGTCATAGTGAGACCATCCAGCTTGGCCTGCTGGCTACCATGGTTTCCCCGCAGCAGTTTGTCGAGCAGCAGCGCCAGCCATCGCATGGCATCTTGGCATTCGAGGCTGGCATCCTCCTCCAGTAAGGCGGCAGCACCGGACATCAGTTGCTCTCTCCCCTGGTAGACAGGCAGGTCTGTGCGATCCAGCCGGTTTTGCTCGATATGCATAGCCAACCGTGCCAACCTGCACACTTCAGACTCTGCTCTGACATGCGCCATCTTGGGCAAACAGGTTACCGGCATAGCACCTTCCCTAACGACCACAGCGATTAGCTCGTGAGCTTGCTCGGCAGATGCCAGGCAAAAAAGTCCTTTGACCAGGGGTCTCTCCTGAAGGTTTGCCTCAGCGACCAAGGCCAGTTGCTGCATCTGGCACAATACGGAATGGTCATCGTCAGTATCCTGATAGCGGCTCATAAGCAGGCTCCTTTGGCACAGACTTCAGATGCGAGCAGTATATGTAGCTTGTATACTCATGCCGATACTGGGTACATACACATGTCGCATTTTGGAGCACATATGACCCCCAGAGAGCTCACTTGGGATCAGACGCTGCGCTTTCGCCTGCTAGAGATCGTGTTGCAATGGGAAGGACGGCTGACCACCAATCACCTAATGACAGCCTTCAATATCGGCCGCCAGCAAGCATCACGGGATATCAATCACTACCTGACCCACTACTCACCAGAAGGGTTGATCTATGACCGAAGCCTGAAGGGATACAAGCCCACCGAGCAATTCGTACCGCGATTTAGTGAAGGAAAAGTAGATGAGTACCTGATGCTGTTACATCGTGAAAAACAGCACCAACGCCAACATGAAGCGGGGCTGTTGACCCTGCCGCTGATGGATTTGCGCTACGGCCATATCGAGATCTTGGATGTACCCAACCGCCATATCGACCCCAAGATTGTGCGGGGTCTGGTGCAAGCGGCTCGCGGTCAGTTGCGGGTCGATGTCGATTACGTATCCCTCAGCTCAGAGGAGCAGAGCGGCCGCAATATCGTGCCCCATACCCTGGTCTATGACGGGATCCGCTGGCACGTGCGCGCTTACTGCGAGAAGAAAAGGGTATATCTGGATTTTGTGATGAGCCGGTTTCGTGGGGAACCTGAGCTACTGGATACCTCCCCTCACGGCCGGGATCAGGATCTTGAGTGGAACACCCAAGTCACTGCGGTGGTCATCCCCAATCCAACCCTCAGCGCAGGACAACAGGCCATCATTGCCAGTGACTATGCCATGCCAGATGGCAAGCTGCTGCTCAACCAGCGCATCCCTTTGATGCATTACGCGCTGGAGCGCATGCAAGTGAGCTATAACGGCGATCACGAACAGAATCCGCTGCTCTACCCGCTGGTGCTGGCAAACCGGGACGAGTTGGTAGCCAAAGGCTGCATCTTCAAGCTCCGAAGCCCGGATTTGCGCGAGAGTTAAGGGGCTTAGGGTGTTTCCAGAATAAAAACCTGACTACAGGAACGCTAGCCCCGTTTGTACCTACTTACTTGCTCAAGAAAGTAGCTGCCCAGCTCACCCTTATGCTGGCTTGCTTCGCTTTCTGCGCTGGCCAAGTGACCGTTGCGCTCCTTCCATACCGCATATGCGGCGGTCTTCTCAACCTCGATCCGTTCTTGCTGCTCCTTCGGTAGGGCACACAGATTGTGACTCATACTGACTTCTTTGTTATTTATTGGCGCCATGGTACGTCATCAGTGGCATGCGGGACTTGCGCTGGTTCAAAGGTGGTGCGCTATAATACCTGTATATAAATACAGGCATTGTTACCATGAAGCTGTTAACCCCAGACCCATCACCCGCCGAGGTGACCATCCCGCTGTTCTTGCACCGCGCCTCTTGCGGCTTTCCCAGCCCAGCCAGCGACTATCTGGAAGGGAAGTTGGACCTCAACACCCACTGCGTGCCGCACCCTGCAGCAACCTTCTATCTGCGTGCCGAGGGGGAGAGCATGACCGGGGTCGGCATCTTTCCCGGTGACTTGCTGGTGGTCGATAAGAGCCTCACCCCTCGCCATGGTGATGTGGTGATTGCACTACTCGATGGCGGCTTCACGGTAAAGACCTTGCAGCTCAAGCCGAGGTTGCGGCTGTTGCCAGCCAATCCGGCGTTCACGCCTATCGACCCTTGTATGAGCCTCTCCCTGGAGTTGTTCGGAGTGGTCACCCATGTGATTGGCAATCTGAGGCAGCGTGATGGCTATAGCGCTCGTTGATGTAAACAACTTCTACGCCAGCTGTGAGCGGTTGTTTCGCCCTGAGGTGCGTGGCCGCCCGATCGTGGTGCTCTCCAACAACGATGGATGCGTGGTGTCGCGCAGCCCCGAAGCCAAGGCGATGGGTATCAAGATGGCCGGGCCCTACTTCAAGATCCGCGAGCAGTTCGAGGCGCATGGCGGTGTGGCATTCAGCTCCAACTACGCGCTCTATGGAGACATGTCTGGCAGGGTGATGAACACGTTGGAGACCATGTCCCCCGAGCTGGAGGTCTACTCCATTGATGAAGCATTCCTGTCACTGTCGGAGTCGTTTGCCGGTGACCTGACAGCCTATGGACAACAGATCCGGCAGCGAGTGTGGCAGTGGACCGGCCTAACGGTAGGGGTCGGGATTGGTCCCACCAAGACCCTCGCCAAGCTGGCCAACTATGCAGCCAAGAAGTGGCCTGCCACGGGCGGCGTCGTGGACTTGCGTGACGAGCTGCGCCGTGCCCGGCTGATGGCTATCACCCCGGTGAACGAGGTGTGGGGCATAGGACGGCGCTTGGGAGCCAAGTTGGTGGCACAAGGCATCAACACCGTTGCTGACCTGGTGGCTAGCGACGCCAAAGGGTTACGCGCCCAATACGGCGTGGTGGTCGAGCGGATCGTACAGGAGCTGCGTGGCCTGCCTTGCGCAGAGCTGACCGTTGAACCGGCGGCGAAGCAGCAGATCCTCTCGAGCCGTTCCTTTGGTGAGCGCGTGACTGACCGTGGAGAAATGGCCCAAGCGTTGTCAGGCTTTATGGCTCGCGCAGCCGAGAAGTTGCGGGCCGAGGGGATGTGTTGCCAACGGGTGCACCTGTTCGTGCGAACCAGCCCCTTTGACGAACGAGCGCCTTACTACAGTGAGCAGGCTGGCGTCCGGCTGGTCTGCCCTAGCGATGATACCCGGTTGCTGCTGCAGCAAGTGAACGTGCTGCTACCGCAGATTTGGCGCGACGGTTACCGCTATCAGAAGGGGGGCGTCATGCTGAGTGAGTTCACCCCCAAGGGGCAGCAACAGGCCGATCTGTTTGCCCCGTCCTCCGCTCAATC
>NZ_JBFODA010000065.1:0-160887 GCF_040908055.1 Aeromonas sp. R7-4 | reverse complement strand
CCCGCCTCGCGCCAGCGCTGGCGCACCTCGGGGCGATAGCGATCGAAATGGGATTCGAACTGGGCGATCTGACCCAGCACCCCGTCTGCCAGCAGGCGGCGCACGGTGAGGAAGTCCCCGTCCCAGCGCCGGTTGTGGAAGATGCTGAGCAGCCGCTGCTGCTTCTCGGCCAGCTCGACCAGCGCCTTCGCCTCGGCCAGATCCAGGGCGAAGGGCTTGTCGATCACCACGTGCTTGCCCGCCAGCAGCGCCTCGCGGGCGATGGGGGCATGGGTGTCGTTCGGCGTGGCAATCACCACCAGATCCACCGACGGGTCGGCCAGCACCTGCTCCAGGGTGCCGACGAGACAACCGGGCAGCTCGGCCTGCACCCTGACGGCATCCCGGCTCACCACCCAGCGCAGGGCAAGCCCCGGGGTCGTGGTGAGGAAGGGGGCGTGAAAGGTCTGCCCTGCGAAGCCGTAACCCACCAGGGCGGCGTTGATTGTGTGACTCATCCGGTTGTCTCCACGGTATCGAGGTCATGGGGAGCGGGCGAGGCGTCGCCCGCAAATGCAAATATAGAGAAGGGGGCTCAAGGCCCCCTGAGTGTGCCCATCAGAGCACAGGATTTATTGCAAACACAAGCGCCGGCCCTGGCGGGTCATCAGCATCAGCAGGGGGGGCAGCAGCAGCCACATGTGCAGGGCCAGCTGGCTCAGGGGATCCGGCAGCAGCCATCCGGTGATCCCCACCAGGGCGCCGGAGCCGCTCATCTGGAACAGGCCGAGCAGGGCCGCCGCCGTACCCGCACAGTGACCGAAGGGGGCCAGCGCCATGCCGGCTGCGGCACCCAGTATCATGGCAAAGCCGATGCTGGAGAGGAACACCGGGCCCATCATGGCCAGCGGATGCGGGATGTGCATGGCCAGCGTCAGGGAGATGGCGGAGAACAGCAGCACCAGCAGGCCGATGCGCAGGGTCCGTCTCGCCCCCACCCTGGCGATGAAACGCGGTGCCAGGAAACAGGCCAGGATGTTGAGCGCCGCATTGGCGGTGAACCAGTGGCTGAACCCGTTCATGTCCAGACCCAGGGTCACCATCAGCTGCACCGGCGCCGCGGTGACATAGGCGAGGATCACCGCCATCGCCAGCATGCACAGCGCCGCGTTGAACAGGAAGCTCGGGGAGCGCAGCACCGGGCTGTAGCGGGACCAGCTGATGAGCGGGCCGCTGCTGCTGGTCTCCTCCGGGCGGGTCTCCGGCATCCGCCACAGCAGCCAGCTCCCGACGAGCAGGGCGTACCCGGCCATAAACCAGAAGTTGGCCGACCAGCCCGCCCTGGCGGTGAGCCAGCCGCCGAGCAGGGGCGCCAGCGCGGGAATGAAGCAGATGGCACCGTTGAGATAGGAGATCATCTGGCCGCTCTTCTTGGGGCCATAGCTGTCACGGACCACGGAGAAGGCGGCCACCGAGGTGGCGCAGGCACCGAAGCCTTGCAGCACCCGGGCCAGCATCAGCTCGCCCAGGCTGGCGGCAAAGCCGGCGCCCAGGGCGCTCAGGCCGTAGAGCAGCACGCCGCCCAGGGCGACGGGCTTGCGCCCGTAGCGATCCGCCAGCGGCCCCACCAGCAGTTGCCCCAGCCCCATGCTGAACAGGAACCAGGTGATGGTGCCCTGCATCAGGGTCACCTCTGCCCCCAGCTGCTCGGCCATCTGCGGGATGGCGGGCAGATAGATGTCGATGGCCAGCGGGCTGAACAGCACCAGGAGTACAAGCAGAAGAATCAATGGCATCAGTCACCTCAAGCCCTAGGAATATCGATTGGGCCGCGAGTCTACTGACTCAGAGTAATGAATTGAAATGGTATTTAATCACTTCGGTTATTCCCCTATGGAAACATGTATTGTATCCACCCCTCTTGAGGCAGGCCGGCAGCCAGCCCACGGCATAGGTCCTCGGACAATTGCGCTTTTACTCAGCCCCGGCCCCGCATAGAATGCGCAGATTATTTTTGCGGAGGTGCGCGATGAACAAGCTTGTCCTGGCAACAGGGAACCAGAAAAAGGTGAAAGAATTGGCCGCCATGCTGGCCGATATGAAGATCCAGGTGATCCCGCAGAGCGAGTTTGCAGTCTCCGATGCCGACGAGACCGGCACCACCTTCGTCGAGAATGCCATCATCAAGGCCCGCCATGCCGCCCGCGTCACGGGCCTGCCCGCCGTCGCCGACGACTCCGGCCTGGAAGTGGATCTGCTGCACGGCCGCCCCGGCGTCTACTCCGCCCGCTTCGCCGGCGCCGGTGCCAGCGACAAGGAGAACATCGACAAGCTGCTGGCCGAACTGCAAGGGGCCCCCGACTACCTGAAAAGCGCCCGCTTCTGGTGCGTGCTGGTCTACATGCGCCACGCCGACGACCCCACCCCCATCATCTGCCAGGCGAGCTGGGAGGGGATGATCATCGACGACCCCCGCGGCCAGCACGGCTTCGGCTATGACCCCGTGTTCTTCGTCCCCGACCACGACTGCACCTCGGCCCAGATGCCGGCGGAGCTCAAGAACCAGCTCAGCCACCGGGGCCAGGCCCTGGCCAAGCTGAAAGCGGCCCTGGCGGCGGTCAACTAAGGCGCTGTCTCCCGCCGCGTTGTCATCTACAATGGGGGCCGTCGGCCCCCATTTCGTTCGCGGCGCCCCGTCCGTTGTCACCGGCAACCAGGGCAACCCGACCCCTTTTGATTTTTTGAATACTGGAAACCCCATGCTGCAACTGCCGCCCCTCTCCCTCTATATCCACGTGCCCTGGTGCGTCCAGAAGTGCCCCTATTGCGACTTCAACTCCCACGCCCAGAAGGGGGAGCTGCCCCATCTCGAGTACGTGGCGGCCCTGCTGGAGGATCTGGAGCAGGATCTGCACTGGGCCCAGGGGCGCCCCCTCTCCTCCATCTTTATAGGCGGTGGTACCCCGAGTCTTCTGAGCGTGGAGGCTATGCAGGCGCTGCTGGACGGGGTGCGCGCACGCATCGCACTCACTGCGGACTGCGAGATCACCATGGAGGCCAACCCGGGCACGGTGGAGGCGGACAAGTTCGCCGGCTTCCAGCGGGCCGGCATCAACCGCATCTCCATCGGGGTACAGAGTTTCCAGCAGGAAAAATTGACCCGGCTCGGGCGCATCCACGGCCCCGAGGAGGCGCGCAAGGCCGCCGCCCTGGCCCACGCCATCGCGCTGCCCACCTTCAACCTGGATCTGATGCACGGCCTGCCGGATCAGAGCCTGGACGATGCTCTGTACGACCTGCAGCAGGCCATCGACTGCGCGCCGCCGCACCTCTCCTGGTATCAGCTCACCATAGAGCCGAACACGGCGTTCGCCTCCAAGCCGCCCACACTGCCGGAAGATGACACTCTGTGGGACATCTACGAGCAGGGCCACGCCATGCTCACCGCCCGGGGCTATCAGCAGTACGAGATCTCGGCCTATGCCAAAGAGGGGTATCAGTGCCGCCACAACCTCAACTACTGGCGCTTCGGCGACTATCTGGGGATCGGCTGCGGCGCCCACGGCAAGGTGACGGACCTCGCGAACCAGCAGATCCTGCGCACCGCCAAGGTGAAGCACCCCAAGGGGTATCTGGACGCCAGCCGCCCCTATCTGGACAGCCAATGGCAGGTAGCGGCGGACGATCTGCCGCTGGAGTACTTCATGAACCGGTTCAGACTGTTCGAGCCCGCCCCCAAGGCGGAGTTCGAGGCCTATACCGGGCTGGCGCTGGAGCGGGTGGAGGCTGTGCTCGCCATCGCCCGGACCAAGGAGCTTATCGAGGATCTCGGCGACAGCTGGCAGCTCACCCCTTTGGGGCATCGCTACCTGAATGTGCTGCTTGAGCTCTTTATGGACGAGTAGTTTTGCCCCGAATGAAGGCGCCCTCGGGGTTCAACTCCCTGCATTGAGCTCATACACTCGGCATGGATTGGATAAGTGCCTGCGTTTCTATCGTGCAGATGCGAACGCCAAAGCTGGTGACATTCGAGAGCGTATTGTTGTGATGCTCCCGGATCTGTCTAGCCGTTGCATGGCTTTTATCATGGGTTGTGTGCGCATCTGATACCAGTTGGATGGGGAAACCCAACGCAGCGGCACGCCTTATCGTGGTATCAACGCAGAACTCGGAGGCATAGCCACAGACGATCAAATGGCTCAGGCCCCGCTCACACAGGGCCGACTCGAGTTCAGTCCGATGAAACGAGTCCGGGGTGGTCTTGCGTACCATCACATCCGTTGTGGCCGTCTCAAGGTTGCTATGCAGGCTCCATCCTTCACTGCCGAAGGCCATTGCACCCTCTGCCTGTTCGTGTTGGATGAAAAAGACAGGGTAACCACGAGCCCGCGCCCATGCGGTGATAGCGTTGATGCGCTCAACAACCGACTCAGATTCGAAGGGTTTCGGCTCCGGTTCAAACAGCGCCCGTTGTACATCAATAACCAGCACTCCTGTCATCTTCTCAACCTCGTCAGCTAAGGGCAGAAACCCGCTCAGCAGCAGACGCTTATCATCTGCTGTTGGCCGGGCTCCCACCGCTTGCCGTGCTTGGCCTTGCGCTGATAGCTGCCCTTGCCCTTCTTGCTCGGCTCGACCCGGGCCTGGAACAGGGGAGAGGTCACCAGTGCCTTGAGGTGGTTGTCCTGAATGATGCCGCGCTGATGTTCGCAGGCGGGTTCGGCGGTGACGGAAGTCACCTTCTTCTTGGCCATGTTGGCTCCTTCAAGTTGTTGTCGTGTTTGCCGCGCCGGCCACAACACGACATCTCCGTGGCCAGGCGGTGAAAAAACGCGCCGATTGTGCGCCTCTTGTCTCCCCCGCGCAAGGGATCAGGCGGGGTGATAGACAACCTGCACCAACCCGCTTGGCAGCACGGTGCTCGACACCGGCACCAGCGAGCCGGGCAGCGGCCCAGCAAAGAGCGACACCCCGCCCCCCAGGGTGACCGGCACCCAGAACAGGGTCAGCTCGTCGACGACCCCGGCCTGCAACCCCTGGCGCACCAGATCGCCGCCGTCCAGGTAGAGGTGGCGGCTCCCCGCCTGCCAAAGATCCCTGAGCACCTGCGCCAGGGCCCCCTGCCGGAAGGAGACGTGCTCACGGGGAGCGGCGGGTCTGTGGGTCAGTACCACCACAGGTTTGTCGCCATAAAACCACTCGGGAAAGGCGCTCACTATGTCGTAGGTGTTGCGCCCCATCAGCAGGGTATCCGCACTGGCCATCAGGGCGCTGTAGCCGGTCTCCTCCTGGGAATCGCCGTTGTAGGGCTCAAGCCAGGCCAGATCGCCGCCCTCCCCGGCGATAAAACCGTCGAGGGAGAGGGCGAGAAAGGCGGAGATCCGGGGTCTGTTCAGCTCAGTGTTCATGGTCGTGATGCTCGTGACGGGAGGGGGCACCGGACTCCAGGGTCTCCAGGATGGCGCAGTGCTCCGCCGAGCGCGGGCCACCGCAGCAGATATCGGAGAGAGCCTTCAGGTTCTCGCGAAAACGGGTCAGCTCCAGGATCTTCTGCTCCACCTGTTCGAGCTTGGTGTCGGCCACCGCCTTCACCTCCTGGCAGGTGACCCTGGCCTTGTTGGTGTCGAGGGCGAGCAGCTCGCCTATGTCCGCGAGGGAGAAGCCCACCGACTTGGCGCGAATGATGAACTCCAGCCGCCGTCTGTCCTGCTCCCCGTAGAGGCGATAGCCCGACTCGTTGCGGATCCCCGGCGAGATGAGCCCGTTCTTCTCGTAAAAGCGCAGGGTGTCCGCCTTCACCCCGCACGCCCTGGCCAGTTCCCCTATCCGATACATAACCCTCTCCCCGACATGGCATAGCGCCCAAAATGGTACTCAATATAAACCGACCTCCACTATCACCCCTTTGCCCGGCGATTGCCAGCCAAAGGCAGGAAAGCGGCAGCCAACCCCTGCCTTCCCGGCGCTTTATCCTCAAAACACTGAAAAGACAAACGTTTCACAAAAAATCACCAGAAAACGTTTAACACCGCACCACACAAGGCTTTGCCTCTTTAAAAAATCCACCACGGCTCACATTTTTTGTGTAGAATACGCGCCCACAAGAGAGCGTCGCGTCAAGCGGGCATTTCCTAAAACGCTTTTGCCAACGGCCAGCCCCGGCGAGAGTGGTTTGCGAAATCCCCCACTTCCATTTATTTGGGGACTCTCTGTGTTGAGCCTCGCCTCCCATGGAACGGTCCCCGTTATGCTGAGGACGATAGTGTGATGGAACAAGCTCGACCCATTCGCCGTGCACTGCTGAGTGTGTCTGACAAGACTGGCATCCTGGAATTTGCCAAGGCTCTCGACGCGCGTGGTGTGGCCCTGCTCTCCACCGGTGGTACCGCCAAGCTGCTGGCCGACGCCGGCCTGCCGGTGACCGAGGTGTCCGACTACACCGGATTCCCCGAGATGATGGACGGCCGGGTCAAGACCCTGCATCCCAAGGTGCACGGCGGCATCCTCGGTCGCCGCGACCGGGATGACGCCATCATGGCCGAGCACGCTATCTCCCCCATCGACATGGTCGTCGTCAACCTCTATCCCTTCGCCGCCACCGTGGCCAAACCCGGCTGCACCCTGGAAGACGCCGTCGAGAACATCGACATCGGCGGCCCGACCATGGTGCGCTCCGCCGCCAAGAACCACAAGGATGTGACCATAGTCGTCAAGGCCTCCGACTACGACCGCGTCATCGCCGAGATGGATGGCAACGGCAACAGCCTGACCCTCTCCACTCGCTTCGATCTCGCCATCGCCGCCTTCGAGCACACCGCCGCCTACGACGGCATGATAGCCAACTACTTCGGCACCCTGGTGCCCTCCTATGGCGAGAACAAGGAAGGTGACGAGGAGTCCCGCTTCCCGCGCACCTTCAACGCCCAGTTCATCAAGAAGCAGGACATGCGCTACGGCGAGAACAGCCACCAGGCTGCCGCCTTCTACGCCGAAGAGCAGGCCACACCGGGCTCGGTAGCGAGCGCCATCCAGCTGCAGGGCAAGGCGCTCTCCTACAACAACATCGCCGACACCGATGCGGCACTGGAGTGCGTGAAGGAGTTCAGCGAGCCGGCCTGCGTCATCGTCAAGCATGCCAACCCCTGTGGCGTCGCCATCGGTGACGATCTGCTGGCTGCCTATGATCGCGCCTACCAGACCGACCCCACCTCGGCCTTTGGCGGCATCATCGCCTTCAACCGTGAACTGGACGGCGCCACCGCCGCGGCCATCGTTGCCCGCCAGTTCGTGGAAGTGATCATCGCCCCCACCGTCAGCCAGGCAGCCCGCGAGGCGGTCGCCGCCAAGCAGAACGTGCGCCTGCTGGAGTGCGGCCAGTGGACAGCCCCGGCGCAAGGCTTTGACTTCAAGCGCGTCAACGGCGGCCTGCTGGTGCAGGAGCGCGATCTCGGTATGGTGACCCTGGGAGATCTGACCGTGGTCAGCCAGCGCCAGCCCACCGAGGCCGAGCTGCAGGATCTGCTGTTCTGCTGGAAGGTCGCCAAGTTCGTCAAGTCCAACGCCATCGTCTACGCCAAGAACGGCCAGACCATAGGCGTGGGCGCCGGCCAGATGAGCCGGGTCTACTCCGCCAAGATCGCCGGCATCAAGGCCGAAGATGAAGGGCTGACAGTCGCGGGCTCCGTCATGGCCTCCGACGCCTTCTTCCCGTTCCGCGACGGCATCGATGCCGCCGCTGCCGCCGGCATCGCCTGCGTCATCCAGCCCGGTGGCTCGATGCGCGACCAGGAGGTGATCGACGCCGCCAACGAACACGGCATGTGCATGGTGTTCACCAACATGCGTCATTTCCGTCACTGACAGCCCAGGGCCGCCGATGGCGGCCCTGCCTCTTTAGCACCGGATCCTTTCCACTGGCAGCTTGCCTCCGCAGCGCCAGTGAACTCAGACAGAAGCGAGCGAGACGATGAAAGTACTGATCATTGGCAACGGCGGCCGTGAACACGCCCTGGCCTGGAAGGCCAAACACTCCCCCCTGGTGACCCAGGTCTTCGTGGCACCGGGCAATGCGGGCACCCAGCTTGAGCCGGGCATCGAGAACGTCGCCATCCAGGCCACCGACATCGACGGCCTGCTGGCCTTCGCCAAGGCGAACCAGATCGGCCTCACCATAGTCGGGCCGGAAGCCCCCCTGGTGAAAGGGGTAGTCGACGCCTTCCGCGCCGCCGATCAGACCATCTTCGGCCCGACCGCCGCCGCCGCCCAGCTGGAAGGCTCCAAGGCCTTCACCAAGGACTTCCTGGCCCGCCACGCCATCCCCACCGCCGACTACCAGAACTTCACCGAGGTGGAGCCGGCGCTGGCCTATCTGCGCGAGAAGGGCGCCCCCATCGTGATCAAGGCCGACGGTCTGGCCGCCGGCAAGGGGGTGATCGTCGCCATGACCCTCGACGAGGCGGAAGCGGCGGTGCGTGACATGCTCTCCGGCAATGCCTTCGGCGACGCCGGTGCCCGGGTGGTGATCGAGGAGTTTCTGGACGGGGAAGAGGCGAGCTTCATCGTCATGGTGGACGGCGAGCATGTTCTGCCCATGGCCACCAGCCAGGATCACAAGCGCGCCTTCGACGGCGATACCGGCCCCAACACCGGCGGCATGGGGGCTTACTCCCCGGCCCCCGTGGTGACCGACGAGGTGCACCAGCGCGTGATGGAGCGGGTGATCATGCCGACCGTGCGCGGCATGGCGGCCGAAGGCAACGTCTACACCGGCTTCCTCTACGCCGGTCTGATGATCGATGCCGAGGGCAACCCCAAGGTGATCGAGTTCAACTGCCGCTTCGGCGACCCCGAAACCCAGCCCATCATGCTGCGGATGCAATCCGATCTGGTGGATCTCTGCCTCGCCGCCTGCGCCGGCCAGCTGGATCAGAAGGAAGCCGTCTATGACCCCCGTGCCGCCATCGGCGTGGTGCTGGCGGCGGGTGGCTATCCCGGCGACTACAGCAGCAACCACCCCATCAGCGGCCTGCCGGTGGACGAAGTGGCAGGGGAGAAGGTGTTCCATGCAGGCACCCGCCTGGAAGGGCACACCAGCCTGACCCAGGGTGGCCGCGTGCTGTGCGCCACCGCCCTCGGCCACACGGTGCAGGAAGCCCAGCAGCGGGCCTATGCCCTGGCTGGCCGCATCCACTGGGACGGCATCTTCTACCGCAAGGACATCGGCTGGCGTGCCATCGAGCGCGAACAGGCCGAATAAGGGCCGGATCCCGATCACATCAAAGGGCCTGCGGGCCCTTTTCTCTGCCTCTCTTTCCCCCATGAGGGCCCCCTTTTCCCCTGGCGCCATCCGCGTTTTGGTTACATAACGCCAGCACAATGCACACATTTAGTCACAATTGGTCGCACTTTCCCCATACAATTACCCCGCTTTCGTGGCATCATGCTGCGTGACACCGCACTCAAATGAGTGCCATTAGAACCCGCAATGTCGTCGTCTCAAGAGGAAATCCCATGTTGAAAACTGTGCGTCCCCTGCTGCTGCCCCTGATGTTCGGCCTGATGACCCTGCCCGCCATGGCCGGTGATCTGGAACAGCCGATGAAGAAGATCGGCTTCAACTACAAGCAGGCCGTGAAGGCCGACGATGCGGCCACCATGGAGAAACACATCAAGGAGATGAAGGCGCAGCTGGATGTGGCCAAGGAGAGAAACATGCCGGCCGCCAAGAAGGAGAAGTTCCTCGAAGGCATGAACAAGGTACAGACCGAGCTGGATGCCAGCCTGGCGGCCCTGCAGGCCGGTGATCAGGAGAAAGCCCAGGCCCACCTGGCCAAGGTCAACGACCTGAAGAAGGAGTATCACAACTATGCCAAGCAGAAAGGCTGATCCCTTCCACTGGGATGGCCTGGTCCGCCTCACCCACTGGGGGGTGGCGGCCATCTGCATCGGCAACCTCTGGCTCAACGAGGCAGGGGAAGAGTGGCACGAGCGGCTGGGATACGCCGTCATGGTGCTGATAGGCCTGCGCCTGCTGTGGGGGCTCACCTTCGCACGCGGCCACGCCCGCCTGCGTGCCCTGATCCCGAGCCGGGACGATTTTCGCCAGCAGGCCGAGGCGCTGCGTACGCGCGCCCCCGCGGCCCCCGGCCATCACGGCAGTGGCAAGCTGGCGGTCTGGGCCCTCTGGCTGCTGGTGCTGGCCACCGCCGGTAGCGGCTGGTTCCAGAACACCGAGACCGGCTTCGAGCTGGGGGCGGATGACTGGCACGAGTGGTGCACCTGGGCCCTGCAGGCCATGATCGCCCTGCACCTGTGCGCCATCGTCTACACCTCCTGGCGCCAGCGCAGCAACCTGGTGACCCGCATGCTGCCCCGGCGCCGGAGCCATACCCGGGTCCGGCAGCAGGAACCCAACGCCTGAATGCTTGCGGGGCCCTTCGGGGCCCCTGTGTTTCCCCTAATCGCTCGCGCCTCTCTCCCCTCCTATCCCGCCCGCACCTCCGATCGGAAGCTGGTTCCCCCAGGGGTTCATGAAAGCATTTTCATTCACATTTCTTAATTAATTCAGCTTGTTCGATTTTCAACCACTCCGATTTCATGAATGCTACAGAGCCGAACGAGGTTGTTCGTTGTCCGTTCGACTCAACGACAGTGATACGTCAATAACAAGATCGAAGGGAAAATCGTCATGCACAGCACACTGCTTCGAACCGCCCTGCTGGCGGCGGCACTCGGCTCTTTCAGCCACACCGCGACCGCCGAAGGGGTCATGGTTCACCTGTTCCAATGGAAGTTCAACGACATCGCCAACGAGTGCGAGACCGTGCTCGGTCCCAAGGGATTCGGCGGCGTCCAGATCACCCCGCCCGCCGAGCACAAGCAGGGCAGCCAGGTCTGGTGGACCGTCTATCAACCGGTCAGCTTCAAGAACTTCAACAGCTTCGGCGGCAGCGAGGCACAGCTCAGGAGCATGATCGCCCGCTGCAATGCAGCCGGGGTCAAGGTCTATGCCGACGCCGTCTTCAACCAGCTGGCGTCGGGCACCGGGACCGCCACCGGCGGCGGCAGCTACAACTCGGGGCAGTACCAGTATCCCCAGTTCGGCTACAACGACTTCCACCACAGCGGTGACATCACCAACTACGGCGACAGCAACAACGTCTGGAACGGCGCCCTCTACGGCATGCCGGACCTCAACACCGGCTCCTCCTACGTGCAGGATCAGATCGCCACCTACATGAAGACCCTGCTCGGCTGGGGCGTGGCGGGCTTTCGCATCGATGCGGCCAAGCACATGGCGCCGGCCGACGTGAAGGCCATCCTCGACAAGGCGGGCAGCCCCAGGGCCTACCTAGAGGTGATCGGCGCAGGCGGGGAATCCCCCGACATCCAGCCGGGCCGCTACACCCATATCGACACCGTCACCGACTTCAAATACGGCACCGATCTCGCCGCCAACTTCAACGGCCAGATCAAGAACCTCAAGACCCTGGGCGAGAGCTGGGGCCTGCTCCCCTCCGCTAAGGCCTTCGTCTTCGTGGTCAACCACGACCGCGAGCGGGGCCACGGCGGTGGCGGCATGCTCACCTTCATGAGCGGCGCCCGCTACGATCTGGCCAACACCTTCATGATGGCCTGGCCCTATGGCTGGAAGCAGGTGATGTCGGGCTATCGCTTCGAGAACATGGGCACCTATGAAACCGACAAGGGGGCGCCGGGCAGCACGCCCTGCACGGACAGCCAGTGGAACTGCGAACAGCGTCGCCCGACCATCATGAACATGGCCCTGTTCCACAACAGAACCGAAGGCCAGCCCGTCAGCCACTGGTGGGACAACGGCAACAACCAGATAGCCTTCGGCCGCGGTGACAAGGGCTTCGTCGCCATCAACAACGAGAGCGGCAGCCTGGTGGCCTCGGTGCAGACCGGCCTGCCGGCGGGCGAGTACTGCAACCTCCTCGGTGGCAATGACTACTGCAGCGGGGGTTATGTCACCGTCGACGGCAGCGGCAAGGCCAGCCTGAACGTCCCCGGCATGAAGGCGGCCGCCATCATCGCCGGTTGCACCAAGGCCAGCCCCTGCGGCGGTTCCGTCCTGCCGGGCAACAAGTTCAGCAGCATGAACCTGCGCGGCACCCACAACGCCTGGGGCAACACCCCCATGACCGTCGATGCCAACCGTGTCTGGTCCGCCACCCTCACCCTGACCGGCAACGGTGATGCCACCGGTGCCCAGCGCTTCAAGTTCGACGTCTTCGGCAACTGGACCGAGAACTACGGCGACAACGAAGGGGATGGCATCGCCGACAAGGGCAGCAGCAAGGATATCCTGGTCAGCGGGGCGGGCACCTACCGCATCACCCTGAGCGAGAGCGATCTGCGCTACACGGTCACCCCCCTCACCAGCAACCAGGCACCGGTCGCCGCCCTCTCTCCCAAGGCCCTCAGCGTCAAGGCGGGCGAGAGCGTGGCGTTCGACGCCTCCGCTTCCAGCGATGACGGCGGCGTGGTGAGCTACAGCTGGTCCAGCGGGGGCATCGCCGCCACGGAGACAGTCCGGTTCGATACCCCGGGTACCCATACCGTGACGGTCACCGTAACCGATGCGGAAGGGTTGACCGCCAGTGCCAGCGCCACCGTGACCGTCACCGACGACAACGGCACCTACGCCAGCGTACTGCCCACCCTGAACTTCCGCGGCACCCCCAATGCCTGGGGTACCCTTGCCATGACGCTGGTCGCCGACAATCAGTGGGAAGCCCTGGTCACCTTCGACGGTCAGACCAACCAGCGCTTCAAGTTCGACGTCAAGGGGGACTGGACCCAGAACTATGGCGACACCAACAAGGACGGCGTGGCCGAACTGACCGGCAGTGACATCCTCACCCCGGTCATCGGCCAGTACCGGGTACGCTTCAACGATCAGACACTGCAATACAGCCTGACCCCGGTGAGCGTCACCTATGCCAGGAATATCGCCAGCCTCAACATTCGCGGCACCCCCAACAACTGGGGCACCACCCCCATGTCGCTGGTAGGCGATCACCTCTGGCAGGCCAGCGTCACCTTCACCGGTAGCGGCGATGGCAACGGCGGTCAGCGCTTCAAGTTCGACGTCAAGGGGGACTGGACCCAGAACTACGGCGACACCAACAGGGACGGCGTGGCCGAGCTGGCCGGGGCAGACATCACCACGGCAGTGGTCGGTGCCTATGTGGTGCGCTTCAACGACCAGACCCTGGCCTACAGCCTGAGCGCCCAGTAAGGCTCAATACGCTCGGTCACTAGGCCCCAGAGTACAGAACCAGACCTCCTGCCATATCGGCGGGAGGCCTTTTTCGTATGGCGGGCCCCGCGTGCCAAGGCCATCGCGCTGGGGCTCTGGAAGACATCGCAGAGCGGGGCGGCCCACCCTGGCCTGCGCCTCTCATACCAATGGGCACTATGATGAAGCGCTGGTGAGCGCCAGAAACGACAAAGCCGCTCACGAAGAGCGGCCTTGTCTGAATGTGGTGGCCCCTGCCCGACTTGAACGGGCGACCAATCGATTATGAGTCGACTGCTCTAACCAACTGAGCTAAGGGGCCATGATGTTGGTTTTGCGGCGTGGATTATAGGGGATGCGGGATGACCCGTCCATAGTCAGATCAACCACTTGGCGAGATTTTATCCATCTTCAAGCGCATCCCTTGCTCACCGTCATCCATCGGCTGGTGCAGATAAAACAAAGCCCCGCATGGCGGGGCTTTCGAGAGGGGAAACGCATGCTGCTTTCGGACTACTCGTCCAGGAAGCTGCGCAGCACTTCCGAGCGGCTCGGGTGGCGCAGCTTGCGCAGCGCCTTGGCCTCGATCTGACGAATACGCTCACGGGTGACGTCGAACTGCTTGCCCACTTCCTCGAGGGTGTGGTCGGTGTTCATGTCGATACCGAAGCGCATGCGCAGTACCTTGGCCTCACGAGCGGTCAGGCCGGCCAGCACTTCGCGGGTGGCGTTGCGCAGGCTCTCGCTGGTCGCGGCATCAGCCGGCAGAGCCAGGGTGGTATCTTCGATGAAGTCGCCCAAGTGGGAGTCTTCATCATCACCGATGGGCGTCTCCATGGAGATGGGCTCCTTGGCGATCTTCAGTACCTTGCGGATCTTGTCTTCCGGCATGCCCATGCGCATGGCCAGCTCTTCCGGGTTCGGTTCGCGACCCATCTCCTGCAGCATCTGGCGGGAGATACGGTTGAGCTTGTTGATGGTCTCGATCATGTGCACCGGAATGCGGATAGTACGGGCCTGATCCGCGATGGAGCGGGTGATGGCCTGACGGATCCACCAGGTGGCATAGGTCGAGAACTTGTAGCCACGACGGTATTCAAACTTGTCGACCGCCTTCATCAGACCGATGTTGCCCTCCTGGATCAGATCCAGGAACTGCAGACCCCGGTTGGTGTACTTCTTGGCGATGGAGATAACCAGGCGCAGGTTCGCCTCGACCATCTCTTTCTTCGCACGGCGGGCCTTGGCCTCACCGATGCTCATGCGGCGATTGATGTCCTTGATCTGGGCGATGGACAGACCTGTCTCTTCCTCGATCTGCTGCAGCTTGCCGATGGAGCGCAGGATCTCTTCGTCCATCTCGAGCAGACGGGGGGACCAGGCCTTGCCGGCCTGCTTCTGGTATTCGAACCAGGCAGTCTCACATTCGTTGTTGGTGAAGGCAGCAACGAAGGTCTTCTTCGGCATCTTGGCCTGCTCGACGCAGAGCTTCATGATGATGCGTTCCTGCACGCGGACACGCTCCATCATCTCCCGCATGTTGTTGACCAGGCGATCGAACTGCTTGGGCATCAGGCGGAATTGACGGAATACATCGGCCAGCTGGGCGATGGCGTTCTGGGTGTCGTCGTGGGCGCGGCCATTCTTCTGAATGGAGAGACGGGTGACTTCGTACTGGGCACGCAGTTCACCGAACTTCTCGCGAGCGACTTCCGGATCCGGACCGCCGTCGCCGTCGTCGTCGGAATTATCGCCGTCTTCGTCCTCGTCTTCGTCCTCGTCTTCGTCTTCGTCAGCGAGGTCGTCTTCACTGAGCTCGGAACCGATGTGGGTGGCGGTCGGCGCCATATCGTCCACTTCGTTCGGGTCGATGAAGCCGGAGATGATGTCGGAGAGGCGCAGTTGTTCGGCTTCGTACTTGTCGTACTGTTCGAGCAGATAGGTGATCGCTTCCGGGTACTCGGCGACGGAGCTTTGTACCTGATTGATACCGTCTTCGATCCGCTTGGCGATGTCGATCTCGCCCTCGCGGGTCAGCAGTTCGACGGTACCCATTTCCCGCATGTACATGCGGACGGGATCGGTCGTGCGACCAATCTCGGATTCAACAGATGCCAGAGCCTGGGCCGCTGCTTCGGCAGCGTCCTCATCGGCGGTACCACCTTCAGCCATGATAAGGTCATCGGCATCCGGAGCGTTTTCAACCACTTGAATGCCCATATCGTTGATCATCTGGATGATGTCTTCGATTTGGTCGGAATCGACGATGTCTTGCGGGAGGTGATCGTTCACCTCGGCATAGGTCAGGTAGCCCTGTTCTTTACCTTTGGCAACGAGGAGTTTAAGCTGAGACTGCGGGGTTTGCTCCATAGAACTCATCCGGTTGGTGTTGCTAGGTTGCGCGTACAGTGCGCTGCTGCGCAAATAGCCAATTCTAATAGAAAACCGCCAGACATGCTATGTCTGGTTGCGGCGTCGGTCATGAGAAACCCCTGCCCGCAGTATTGTCGGGGCCAGGCGGTTATGAAATGTTTGCTTTTCATCCCGTCGATTCGGGCAACGATGTTCATATTGGGGTGACTCACTCAAATATCAAGCCCCATTCTCATTTCTTTTCTCAATCTGCACCTCTCTGATCAGCATCATCAGCTCCTGTGTTTCCTCAGAGCTTAGCCCCTCCTGCACCACCTTGGCTTGCAATTCCTCGATGCGTTGCTTCAGAAACAGGTTGATGAAACCGACGAAGGTATCCTGCAATTCTCCCAGAATATCGGGCTCCTGGTCGAGCTTTACCTCTTCAAACAGGTCGTGCATCGCCAACTGGGCCAGGATTTCTCCTTCCTTGGTGCCACGCCAGTGCTCCAACAGGATACCCGTCGTTACCCCGGGCTGAGTCAGGATCTGCTGATGCAGCTGCAGCAGGAAGGTGATCCCCTGCAGGCGCAATCCGGCCAGTTCCGGCATGGCCGGCAACTCGGCAGTGATCGCCGGATACTGCACCATCAGGGCCAGCGCACGGCGCAGCGGTGTCAGCTTGGCAGCCTTGGGCTTGTTGACCTCGGCCTTCGGCTGACTGCCTCTGGCAAACAGCTCAGCAATCCGCTGCTTGTTCTCCCCCCAGCGCATCATGCTGGAGAGACGGGTGATCAACCCCTCGCGGGTGAAGCCCTCCGGTACGCGGCGTATCAGTTCAGCAGCCTTGTTGGCCACCTCGAACTTGCCTGCCTCACCGGAGAGAGCTGCGTCACGCCCGAGGCGCTCAAACATGAAGTCGGCGAAGGGCTGGGCCTTGTCGAGCAGGGCCTCAAATCCCTCCTTGCCAATCTGGCGCACCAGAGAGTCGGGATCTTCGCCATCTGGCAGGAACACGAATTTGAGCTCGCGGCCATCCTGCAGATGGGAGAGGGCGTTGTCCAGCGCCCGCCAGGCCGCCTCACGACCGGCGTTGTCACCGTCGTAACAGCAGACCACCTCGGCGGTGGTGCGAAACAGGGTGTGGATATGATCGCTGGTGGTCGCAGTCCCCAGCGCCGCCACCGCGTAGTCGATGTCGTACTGGCCGAGCGCCACCACGTCCATATAGCCCTCCACCACCAGGATCCGGCGAGGATCCTTGTGCGCCTGTTTGACCTCATAGAGGCCGAACAGCTCCCGCCCCTTGTGGAAGATGGGGGTTTCCGGGGAGTTCAGGTACTTGGGGGTGCCGTCACCCAGCACCCGGCCGCCGAAGCCGATGACCCGGCCGCGTTTATCCCGGATCGGGAACATGATGCGATCGCGGAAGCGATCATAGCTGCCGGGGCCGCTGTCGCGGGGGATCAACATGCCACCCGAGATAAGCAGTTGCTCGTGATCCCGGCTGGCACCAAACCGCCGCCTCACCTGGTCCCAGTCGCCCGGGGCATACCCGATGTTGAAGCGTTTGACCACTTCCCCGGTCAGACCACGTCCCTTCAGGTACTCCACCGCCTGCGGCGCACTCTTGAGATTGCTCTCATAGAAGCGGGCTATCTGGTTCATCAGCTCGAACAGATCCTTGCTGACCGCAGGCTGGCTATTGCCAGACCCGCCAGAGGTTTGCTCGCGGGGCACCTGCATGCCGTGCAGGCTGGCGAGCTCCTCAATGGCATCGGGAAATTCGAGCCCGTCGTACTCCATGACAAAGCCGATGGCATTGCCGTGGGCGCCACAACCGAAGCAGTGATAGAACTGCTTCTCCTGGCTGACGGTAAAGGAGGGGCTTTTTTCGTTATGAAAAGGGCAGCAAGCCTGGTAGTTCTTACCGGCTTTCTTCAACCGCACACGGGAATCGATAAGTTCGACTATGTCGGTGCGTACGAGCAGATCATCGATAAAGGATTGCGGGATCCTGCCTGCCATAACCGTCCTGTTTCATTGCATAGAAAATAAAAAAGCCGCGCATTCCCGGGGAAGCACGGCTTCTTTGACCAAACAAGAGAGTTGCCTGTTACGCCAAGCGGGTTTTCACCTGCACACTGACGGCGCCGACATCGGCACGCCCCTGAATTTTCGGCTTCAAGACAGCCATGACCTTGCCCATGTCAGCCATGACGGCAGCACCACTTTCAGCGATGGCTTGCTCAATCAGTGCGGCAATCTCGGCTGCGGTCAGCTGCTGCGGCAGGAACTCCTGCAGCACAACGATCTCTGCGGACTCTTTGTCGGCGAGATCCTGGCGACCGGCTGCTTCGAACTGGCTGATGGAATCGCGACGCTGTTTGACCATCTTGGTCACGACAGCGAGGATCTCCTGATCATCGAGCTCGACACGGGTATCGACTTCACGCTGCTTGATCTCGGCCATCAACAAACGGATCGCTCCCAGGCGAGCCTTGTCTTTGGCAAGCATGGCGAGCTTTTGTTGATCCTTGAGTTGATCCTTCAGAGACACGGCATGATCCCTTGATTAGTACAGGCGGATACGACGTGCGTTCTCGCGGGACAGCTTCTTGGCGTGACGCTTGACGGCGGACGCTTTGGCACGTTTGCGAATGGTAGTCGGCTTCTCGTAGAACTCACGGCTACGAACTTCGGACAGGATACCGGCCTTTTCGCAAGAACGCTTGAAGCGACGCAGAGCAACGTCAAACGGCTCATTTTCACGGACTTTGATTACTGGCATGTGCCTTTCACCTCAGTGATAAATTGTTAGCTGACCTTCAATCGATCAGCATGTCTTAAAATGGTGCGAAATTATACTCTGGACAGGGAATGAAAGTAAACCCGCAGAGATCGCTCTGGTTTAAAAAACCCGCGAAGGTTACCATAGCCGTCTCATTTTAGCAGTGAAATTTTTTAGCAATGCGTGTATTGGGCATAGAGACATCCTGTGACGAAACCGGGATCGCGATCTTCGATGATCAAAAAGGGATCCTTTCCCACCAGTTATACAGCCAGGTCAAGCTGCATGCGGACTACGGCGGCGTCGTTCCCGAGCTGGCCAGCCGGGATCATGTCCGCAAGACGATCCCCTTGATCCAGGCCGCCCTGAAGGAAGCTGGGCTCGGCAAGGATGAGATCGACGGCATCGCCTACACCGCAGGTCCGGGTCTGGTTGGCGCCATCCTGGTGGGGGCTACCATAGGCCGCTCCCTGGCCATGGCCTGGGGCAAACCGGCAGTGGCGGTGCACCATATGGAAGGCCACCTGCTGGCCCCCATGCTGGAGGAGAAGGCCCCCGAGTTCCCCTTCGTCGCCCTACTGGTCTCCGGTGGTCACTCCATGCTGGTACGGGTCGACGGCATCGGCAGTTATCAGCTGCTGGGGGAATCCATCGACGATGCCGCCGGCGAGGCGTTCGACAAAACCGCCAAGCTGATGGGACTGGACTACCCGGGTGGCCCCCTGCTCTCCCGTCTGGCGGAGAAGGGCGTGAAGGGACGCTTCACCTTCCCGCGCCCCATGACCGACCGCCCCGGGCTCGACATGAGCTTCTCCGGCCTGAAGACCTTCGCCGCCAATACCATCGCCGCCAACGGTGACGACGAACAGACCCGTGCCGATATCGCCCGTGCATTTGAAGATGCGGTCGTCGATACGCTGGCCATCAAGTGCCGCCGCGCGCTGAAGGAGACCGGCCTCAACCGTCTGGTGGTGGCCGGTGGCGTCAGTGCCAACCGTCATCTGCGCGCCCAGCTGGCCGAGCTGATGGCGAGTCTCAAGGGAGAAGTGTTCTATCCACGCACCGAATATTGCACCGACAACGGCGCCATGATCGCCTATGCCGGCATGCAGCGCCTGAAGGCGGGCGTGTTCGAGCCGCTGGTCGTCAAGGCCGTGCCACGCTGGCCGCTGGACACCCTGGATCCGGTGTGATCCAAAGGATCCATTGCTAGAAGAAAGGGGCCCATGGCCCCTTTGTTGTCTCTGATGACGGTATTCGCACTGTCCAAGGCTAATTGGTTCTGAACAGGGCCTCGATGGAGAGCCCCTGCCCCAGCAGGATCTCCCGCAGGCGGCGCAGTCCTTCCACCTGGATCTGGCGCACCCGCTCCCGGGTCAACCCTATCTCGGCGCCCACGTCTTCCAGGGTCGCCGGCTCATAACCGAGCAGGCCGAAACGGCGGGCCAGCACCTCGCGCTGCTTGGGATTCAGCTCTTCCAGCCAGTGCACTATGCTGCTGCGCATGTCATCTTCCTGGGACTCCAGCTCAGGGCCCATGCCGCGCTCGTCGGAGAGCACGTCCAGCAGCGCCTTGTCCCGATCGCCACCGATGGGGGTATCCACCGAGGTGATCTTCTCGTTGAGCTTGAGCATGCGATTCACGTCGTCGACGGAGCGATCCAGCGCGAAGGCGATGTCCTCGGCGGTCGGTTCATGATCGAGACGATGGGAGAGCTCGCGGGCGGTGCGCAGATAGACGTTCAACTCCTTGACCACATGGATGGGCAGACGGATGGTGCGGGTCTGGTTCATGATGGCCCGCTCTATGGTCTGGCGAATCCACCAGGTGGCATAGGTGGAGAAGCGGAAGCCCCGTTCGGGGTCAAACTTTTCGACCGCCCGGATGAGGCCGAGGTTGCCCTCTTCGATAAGATCCAGCAGCACCAGGCCGCGGTTGTTGTAGCGCCGGGCAATCTTGACCACCAGGCGCAGGTTGGATTCGATCATGCGCTTGCGCGCCGCTTTGTCGCCGCGCAGGGCACGGCGAGCGTAGTAGACTTCCTCTTCGGCCGTGAGCAGGGGGGAGAAGCCGATCTCCCCCAGATAGAGCTGGGTGGCGTCCATCACCTTGTTCAGCTCGGGCGCCATCAGTTCATCGGAGATGGTCTCTTCGGCCTCGGCCGCCACCTCCTGAACCTCTTCTTCCTCCTGAACCTCCAGCTCTTCGTCGAACTCTAACTCTGCATCCTGCATTACCAGTTGTTCTTGGCTCATGATATGTCTCCCTGACCTGCACCAGAGTAAGACCTAGCTCTCTGAGTTAACGCTTTGGCAAATAGCCCATCGGGTTGATCGACTTGCCTTTGTACCGGATTTCAAAGTGCAAGCGCACATCCGGCGCATCCGTGCTACCCATATTGGCGATAACTGCTCCGCCCTTGACGCTGTCTCCCTCTTTGACCCTCAGCTCGTCGTTGTGAGCGTAGGCGGAGAGGTAGTCATCGTTGTGCTTGAGAATAATCAGCTTGCCGTAACCCCTGAGTGCGCTGCCCGCGTAGACCACTTTGCCGCCACTTGCGGCGTAAATGGGTTGACCCTTTTGACCCGAGATGTCGATGCCCTTGTTGCCCTGTTCGGCAACGGAGAAGCCTTCGACGATCCGCCCTTTGGTCGGCCAATGCCAGGAGAGTGTTGACTTGGTGCTGATGTTTTTTTGTTCTGTCGCCTGAGCGTATGCTGTTGACGAGGCAGGAGCAATCGTTTTCTGAGCGATAAACGGGGTGGTCGTACCTGCCGGCGCCGTCGCCAGTGCTTTGGGGCCTGTGCTGGTCACGACCGGGGTCGCGGCAGCAACCATCTGGCCGCTGGCCGACCCCGCAGTCCCCACGTTGAGCACCTGGCCCACGTGCAGGGCATAGGGCGCCTGGAGGTTGTTGCGCTGTGCCAGCGTCTGGTTGGATAGACCGAACTGGCGACCGATGCTGCTCAGAGTATCGCCACGGCGCACCTCATAGGTGCCCGATCCCGTCACGCTGCCACGGCTGACCGGGCTGCCGACGCTCACCACCGAGCTGAACGCCGAGCCATCCAGCCTGAGCTGCTGACCGGGATAGATGTTGTAGGGAGGGCTGATGCCGTTGATGCTGATGAGCGAAGCCACGTCCATGCCCGAACGGAACGCGATGGAGTACAGGGTATCCCCTTTGACCACGGTATAGCCCCCGCTCTGGGCGGCAGGCTTGGCCCCCCCTTGGCGGACCGGTATGGTCGAGGCGATCTGATCATTGCCCAGGCTATGCACCGGGGCAGCAGTCTTGCTGGAGGAGCAGGCAAGCAGCAGCCATGACAACACGACGACACCGCTACCTTGCCAAACACGCGAACACATAGTGGATCCTTAACGACTAAACCAGAAATAGGCCGCAACGGCCAAACCAATACAGAGCCAACCGAGCACATCCACGTAGTGCATCAGCTTGCGCTCCATCTTCTCCCCACCCCAGCGCATCAGGCCTGCCACCAGGAAGAAGCGCATGCCGCGACCGATCAGGGAGGTGACGATGAAGGGCAATAGCGCCATATGGAGCAAGCCCGCCGTGACGGTAAACACCTTGTAGGGGATCGGCGTGAAACTGGCAATAAAAATCACCCAGATGCCCCACTGCTCGAACCACTGTTCAGCCAGGGCGATCTTGTCTTCATAACCGACCGAGGCCACCAGCGGCTGGACCACGGGCTCCCAGAGGGCATAGCCGAGCAGATATCCGAACAGCGCGCCCAGCACCGAAAACAGGGTCGCCAGTGCGGCATAGTGCCAGGCCCGACGGGGCTTGGCCAAGGCCATGGGAGCCAGCATCACATCCACCGGAATGGGCCAGAATACGGACTCGATGAAGGCGGTGATGGCCAGATACCAGGGGGCATACTTGTGGCGTGCCCACTGCATCACCAGCACATAGAGGCGGGAAAACAACTTCACTCGACATCTCCGTCAATCAGGGGAACGAAACGCACCGGCTCCAGGATCCGGCTGGTCAGCTGGGAACCCGAACGCTCGATCAGCTGCAGGGTCTGCTGGCTATCCCCCACCGGCAACACCAGACGGCCCCCGTCGGCCAGCTGATCGGTCAGGGCCTTGGGCACCTCGCTCGCCGCCGCCGTCACCAGGATGGCGTCGAAGGGGCCCTTGTTCGGCCAGCCCAGCCAGCCGTTGCCGTGCTTGGCCGAGACATTGTGCAGATCGAGCTGGCGCAGCCGGCGTCTGGCCTGGAACTGCAGGGACTTGATCCGCTCGACGGTATACACATGCTCCACCAGATGGGCCAGCACCGCCGTCTGGTAGCCTGAGCCCGTCCCGATCTCCAGCACGTGGGCCGGATCGTTCTGGATCAGCAGTTCCGTCATACGTGCCACTATGTAGGGCTGGGAGATGGTCTGGCCATGCCCGATGGGCAGAGCCGTATTGTCCCAGGCCTTGTGGGCCATGGCTTCGTCCACGAACAGCTGGCGCGGCACTTTCGCGATCGCCGCCAGCACGCGGAAATCTCGCACATTCTGGGCAATCAATTGGTTCAACAGGCGCTGTACTATCACAACGTCATCCCTGCAGATCCAGCCAGGCACCCAGACTCGCCAGACTGCTGTAGGCGGTCATGTCAATGGTCAGGGGAGTGATGGAGACATAGCCCTGCTCGATGGCGGCGAAATCCGTCCCCTCGCCCGCATCCTGCTGGCTGCCGGGAGGGCCTATCCAGTAGATGGACTGGCCACGGGGATCCTCGGTACAGATCACCGACTCGGCGCGATGGCGGTTGCCAAGACGCGTCACCCTGATCCCCTTGATCTGATCGAGAGGCAGGTCCGGCACATTGACGTTGAGGATCTGATCGGCGGGCAGCGGATGCACCATCAT
Organism: Aeromonas sp. R7-4; assembly: GCF_040908055.1. Taxonomy (NCBI): domain Bacteria; kingdom Pseudomonadati; phylum Pseudomonadota; class Gammaproteobacteria; order Aeromonadales; family Aeromonadaceae; genus Aeromonas; species Aeromonas sp. R7-4. The sequence continues at coordinate 137,607 of NZ_JBFODA010000065.1, read as the reverse complement.
CCCCCTCACCAGCTGGGCCGCATAGTGGGCCGCCGTGGCGAAATGGGTCTTGCCCACCAGGGAGATGGCCAGCGACGGGAACCCCAGGTGACGTCCTTCGGTCGCGGCCGCCACCGTGCCGGAGTAGATGACGTCATCCCCTAGGTTGGCGCCGTGGTTGATGCCGGCCACCACCATGTCGGGTTCCGGGCGCACCAGCTCGTTGACCGCGAGGTGGACGCAGTCGGTCGGCGTCCCCTTCACCGCATGATACCCGGTTTCGGCGATGCGGGTGACCCTCAGCGGCACCTCCAGCGTCAACGAGTGACTCGCGCCGCTGCGGTTGCGATCCGGCGCCACCACGATGACCTCGCCACAGGCAGTCAGTGCCTCGCTGAGGGCGCGAATGCCCTCGGCATATACTCCATCGTCATTACTGACCAGAATTCGCATCGGTTGAGTTCCTGAAACCGTGATCGGCCTCTTCGGCCTGCATTAACTCGCGTACCACGCTGGTGGCAAAGGCGCCGGCCGGCAGGAAGAACGACAGGGTCAGCGCCCCGTTTGCCAACTGCCAGCTCATGCCTTCCGGCTTGAGCAGCAGCGGGCGCCTGTCCTGATCCAGCCCGGCCTTCTCCAGCCCCTCGCACCAATCGGCATAGGGTGCCAGCACCCCTTGCTCGAACTCGGCGGCGACGCCCTGGCTGGCCAGTCGGCCACGACCCCACTGGGGCGCGGTGAGCTGCACGTCACCGGAGGCGAGGCGCGCTTCCAGCTCGGGGGTCACGCTCTCTTCGCTGAAGATGGAGTGGCTGCCCTTGAGCATCACGCAGTCACCGGCCAGCAGCTGATGGGCCAGCCCCTGCTCGATGCGGGCGCTGACGATGGCGTTGAACAGCATGCTGCGCGCCGCGGAGAGATAGAGGGAGCGCTTATTGCGATCCTTGATCCGCTTGCCGGCAAACATCGCCCTGGCCGCTTCCAGGTTGTTGCCCTCGCGCCCGAAACGCTGCTCGCCGTAATAGTTCGGCACGCCCAGTGTGGCGATGGCCTGCAGGCGGGATTCCAGGCCATCGGCCTGCTCCAGTCCGGTGAGACGCAGGGTGAAGTGGTTGCCCTTGAGGTAGCCGACCCGCAGCTTCTTGTTGTGGCGCTTCACCTGCAGGATCCGGATGCTGTCGCTCTCGATGACCGACAGATCCGGCTCTGCCTTGCCAGGCAGGTGGATGCCGAACCACTGCTCGGTCACCGCGTGGCGATCCTTGAGACCGGCCCAGGTCACCGCGTTGCGGGCGACTCCGGCCGCATCCGCCAGCAGACCAGCCACCCAGGCGGTGTTCTCGCCGGTTTTACGCACCCGGACGAAGATATGCTCCCCCTCCCCGCAGGGCTCAAACCCGAGATCTTCATTGACCACGAAGTCGGCGGCCTCGGCCTTGAGGATGCCCCGGGCGGTGGGCGCCCCGTGCAGATAGCTAAGCTGTTCCAGCATCATTGTTTCACCAGCAGGACGACGGCTTCGGTGGCGATCCCTTCCTTGCGCCCCGTGAAGCCCAGTTGTTCGGTGGTGGTCGCCTTGACGTTCACCCGGTTCAATTCACATTGCAGATCCGCGGCCAGCACGGCGCACATGGCGCCGATGTGGGGCGCCATCTTGGGAGCCTGGGCAATGATGGTCACGTCCAGGTTGCCGATGGCATAGCCCGCCTGCCGTACCCGGGCAAACACGTCCCGCAGCAGGATGCGGCTGTCTATGCCCTTGAATTCGGCCGCAGTATCGGGGAAGTGGCGGCCGATGTCGCCGGCGCCGATGGCCCCCAACAGGGCATCGCTCACCGCGTGCAGCACCACGTCACCGTCGGAGTGGGCAATCAGCCCCTGTTCGTAGGGCACCGCCACCCCGCCCAGCATGCAGGGACCTTCACCGCCAAACTTGTGTACGTCAAAACCATGTCCGATCCGCATCATGCCTGCTGCTCCCCCATCATGCACAAACCTTCCCCATCGAATGGGTATGCCTCAAGACCATGTTCCAAGCGGATCATGCCTGCTCCTCTGTGGGTGAATCGGGTCGCGCCGGCTGGCGCGCACGCTGTTGCTGTAAATAGAGCTCGGCCAGGGAGAGATCTTCCGGCCGGGTCACCTTGATGTTATCGGCCCGCCCCTCCACCATCCTGACGGCGAAACCGGCGCGCTCCATGGCGGAGGCCTCGTCGGTGATGGCCGCCCCCAGCGCCAGCCCCTCCTCCAGCGCCCGCCTGAGGGGGCCGGTGGGGAACATCTGGGGCGTCAGGGCGTGCCAGAGCTGTTCGCGCTCGACGGTGGCGAGGATGTTGCCGGCGGCATCGGTGCGCTTCATGGTATCGCGCACCCGGCTGCCGAGGATGGCGCCGTCGCACGCCATGGCGGTGGCGATGAGCCGGTCGAGATCGCCGTGGGTGAGGCAGGGACGGGCGGCGTCGTGCACCAGCACCCACTCCCCTTGCGCCACATGCAACCCATTGAGCACCGACCAGGCGCGCTCGCTTCCCCCTTCCACCCGCCACACCCGCGGATCGGCGGCCACGGCCAGCGTCTCGAACCAGCGGTCGTGGGGAGCCAGCGCCACTATCACCCGGGCTATGGCCGGATGGGAGAGCAGGCGCTCCAGGGTGTGTTCCAGGATGCACTTCCCCGCCAGCGACAGATACTGTTTCGGGCACTCGGCCCCCATGCGGCTGCCGATGCCGGCGGCCGGGACTATCGCGGTCAAGCCGCCATGGTGATCAGTCATCGTAGGGCACGCCGTCAGGCTCGGTGGCCTGATCTTTTTCTTTGGGAATGATGCGGTAGAAGGTCTCGCCCTGCTTGATATAGCCGAGATCGTTGCGTGACAGCTCCTCGATGGCCTCCAGGCCCGAGGTCAGATCGTCGATCTCCCGGTAAATCAGGTTGTTGCGGTCCTTGAGCACCAGGTTGTCCTGCTGCTGCCGCTCGATGGCATTGGAGAGATCCCGATAGTCGGAGAGGCCGTTCTTCCCGAGCCAGAAGTCATATTGCAGCCCTCCCAACAGGAGGAGCAGGATAAGAGTGAGTAGCCGCATGCACTGAGTCTCCTTCAAGCGGCCTAGTTTCCCATATTCGCAGGCAAGACAAAAGAAAGCCTGTATCGCGGATGGGGTGCCCGGAATAAAAAACATGGCGCCCGCCCATGGGCGAGGCGGATACGAAAAAGCCCCACCGGATGGCGGGGCTTTGGGAGGCTAGGAAGCAGGCGAAAATTAAGCCTGGTTCTTCACTTCTTTCAGACCGCGGAACGGAGCCTTGGTACCCAGGGCTTCTTCGATGCGGATCAGCTGGTTGTACTTGGCAACACGGTCAGAACGGCTCATGGAACCGGTCTTGATCTGGCCAGCAGCGGTACCCACGGCCAGGTCGGCGATGGTGGCGTCTTCGGTCTCACCGGAGCGGTGGGAGATGACGGCGGTGTAGCCAGCGTCCTTGGCCATCTTGATGGCAGCCAGAGTCTCGGTCAGGGAACCGATCTGGTTGAACTTGATCAGGATGGAGTTGGCGATGCCGTTGTCGATGCCGCGCTTCAGGATCTTGGTGTTGGTTACGAACAGGTCGTCACCCACGATCTGGATTTTCTTGCCCAGTTTCTGGGTCTGGTAGGCGAAGCCTTCCCAGTCAGATTCGTCCAGGCCGTCTTCGATGGAGACGATCGGGAACTTGGCCGTCAGCTCTTCCAGGAAGTCGGAGAAACCGTTGGAGGTGAAGATACGACCTTCGCCCTTCAGGTTGTACTCTTTCTTCTCGGCGTCGTAGAACTCGGAAGCGGCGCAGTCCATCGCCAGGGTCACGTCGGTGCCCAGCTTGTAACCGGCAGCGGCAACGGCTTCAGCGATCACTTCCAGCGCTTCGGCGTTGGATTTCAGGTTCGGAGCGAAACCACCTTCGTCACCGACGGCGGTGTTGTAGCCCTTGGACTTCAGCACCTTGGCCAGGTTGTGGAACACTTCTGCGCCCATGCGGACGGCTTCTTTCAGGGTCTTGGCGCCAACCGGCTGGATCATGAACTCCTGGATGTCGACGTTGTTGTCGGCGTGCTCACCACCGTTGATGATGTTCATCATGGGCAGCGGCATGGAGTAGACACCCGGGGTGCCGTTCAGCTCGGCAATGTGGGCGTACAGCGGCATGCCTTTGGCAGCGGCAGCAGCTTTGGCGTTGGCCAGGGAAACAGCCAGGATGGCGTTGGCGCCGAACTTGGATTTGTTCTCGGTACCGTCGAGGTCGATCATGATCTGGTCGACAGTGGCCTGGTCCTTGGCATCTTTACCCAGCAGAGCCTGGGCGATCGGGCCGTTGACGGCTTCGATGGCTTTCAGCACGCCTTTACCCAGGAAACGGCTCTTGTCGCCGTCACGCAGTTCCAGCGCTTCGCGGGAACCGGTGGACGCGCCAGACGGAGCGGCTGCCATACCAACAAAACCACCTTCCAGGTGAACTTCGGCCTCAACGGTCGGGTTACCACGGGAGTCGATGATTTCACGACCGATCACTTTAACGATCTTGGACATGTGTATTTCCTCAGGTTTCGTAAAAAAACAACAAAAATATGCCAAAAAAAGCGGCTGTGGCACAGGGCCCCAACCGCATTTATTTTCAATTACTTCAAATTACGCTTCTGATACTCGCCCGCCGCCTTCACAAAACCGGCGAACAGGGCGTGGCCATCACGGGGAGTCGAGGTGAACTCCGGGTGGAACTGCGCGGCCACGAACCAGGGGTGATCCGGGATCTCGATGATTTCCACCAGCTTCTTGTCGGCGGAGAGACCGGTCACCTTCAGGCCTGCCGCTTCAATCTGCGGCAGCAACTTGTTGTTCACCTCATAACGATGACGGTGGCGCTCGTAAATGGTCGGGCTGCCGTACATCTGGCGCACCTTGGAGTCTTCCACCAGATGGCAGAGCTGGGAACCCAGACGCATGGTGCCACCCAGATCGGACTTCTCGGTCCGGGTCTCGACGTTGCCTTCATCATCCACCCACTCGGTGATAAGGCCGACGACCGGATAGGCGCAATCTTTCTTGAATTCGGAGGAGTGAGCCCCTTCCATGCCCGCCACGTTGCGGGCGTATTCGATCAGGGCGACCTGCATGCCGAGGCAGATACCCAGGTAGGGGATCTTGTTCTCGCGGGCATACTTGGCGGCCAGGATCTTGCCTTCCACGCCGCGCTCGCCGAAGCCACCCGGCACCAGGATCGCATCCAGACCTTCCAGCAGCTCGGCGCCACGGGTCTCGATGTCCTGGGAATCGATGTACTTGATGTTGACGGAGAGACGGGTCTTCAGACCACCGTGCTTGAGCGCCTCGTTGACGGACTTGTAGGCGTCCGGCAGGGAGACGTACTTGCCGACCATGCCGATGGTCACTTCCGCAGTCGGATTGGCTTCTTCATAGATGACCTGTTCCCACTCGGCCAGATCCGCTTCCTTGCACTCGATGCCGAAGCGCTCGGTGATGTAGCCGTCCAGACCCTGGGACTTCAGCAGCGCCGGGATCTTGTAGATGGAGTCGACGTCTTTCATGGAGATGACGGCGCGCTCGGGCACGTTGCAGAACAGGGCGATCTTGGCGCGCTCGTTGGCCGGGATGGCGCGGTCGGAGCGGCAGATCAGCACGTCCGGCTGGATGCCGATGGAGAGCAGCTCCTTCACGGAGTGCTGGGTCGGCTTGGTCTTCACCTCGCCGGCAGCGGCCAGGTAAGGAACCAGGGTCAGATGCATGAACATGGCGTTGTTGCGACCCACGATGGCCGCCAGCTGACGAATGGCTTCGAGGAACGGCAGGGACTCGATGTCGCCCACTGTGCCGCCCACCTCGACGATGGCGACCTGGTGGCCTTCGGCACCGGCAATCACCCGCTCCTTGATGGCGTTGGTGATGTGCGGGATGACCTGGATGGTGGCGCCCAGATAGTCGCCACGACGCTCCTTGCGCAGCACGTCAGCGTAAATGCGGCCAGTGGTGAAGTTGTTGCGGCGGGTCATCTTGGTGCGGATGAAACGCTCATAGTGGCCCAAGTCCAGATCGGTCTCGGCCCCGTCCTCGGTCACGAACACTTCACCGTGCTGGGTCGGGCTCATGGTGCCCGGATCCACGTTGATATAGGGGTCCAGTTTCATGATGGTCACATCCAGACCACGGGCTTCCAGAATGGCTGCCAGAGAAGCTGCGGCAATGCCTTTGCCGAGGGATGAAACAACGCCACCAGTCACAAAAATATATTTGGTCGTCATGCTGAACCTGAAAGAAGTTTAGGGAATTTTAAGGGGTGCTTCGGGGATGAAGCAGGACGGGGAAACAGTATACCAAAACCCCCACTCCCAAACAATGAACAAAAATCTATCAGGCTCCCCGCCCCCCCGTCTTGCGCCAAATCAACTTTGCTCGGATTCTTTGGTTCCGTCCCGGATGACATCCGGTTTCTGCAGGGGCAATCCACCATTCCCGCGCTGTCAACTCTGCTCGGTTTCCTTGGCCTTGGACCAGGCGGCGTCCAGCTTCTCCAGGGAGCAATCCGTCATTTTCAGCCCTTCCGCGGCAATAAACTGCTCAACCTGACGAAAACGACGCTCGAACTTGGCGTTGGCGGCCCGCAGCACCTGCTCGGGATCCTTGCCCAGATGGCGCACCAGGTTGACGGTGGCAAACAGCAGGTCGCCGAGCTCGTCGCTCACCCGTGCCTCGTCCACGTCCGCCATCAGCGCCTCTTCCATCACCTCGTCGATCTCCTCGTGGATCTTGTCCACCACGGGGCCCAGGGTCTTCCAGTCGAAGCCGACGGTGGCGCAGCGCTTCTGGATCTTGGCGGCCCGGGTCAGGGCCGGCAGCGAGAGGGGAATGTCATCCAGCACGCTCGCTTTGTCGAGGGCGGCGCGCTCTCTGGCTTTTTCCGCCTCCCAGTTCGCCTTCACAGCCTGCTCGTCGCCAAGGTCGGCATCGGAGAAGACATGGGGGTGGCGGCGAATGAGCTTCTCGCTCACGGTGTCGACGATGTCGGCGAAATCGAACAGCCCCTGCTCCTTGCCGAGCTGGGCGTAGAACACCACCTGGAACAGCAGATCCCCGAGCTCGCCCTGTAACCCCTGCCAGTCCTGGGTCTCGATGGCGTCGGCCACCTCATAGGCCTCCTCCAGAGTGTGGGGCACTATGGTCTGGAAGCTCTGCTTGAGATCCCAGGGACAACCCCCGTCCCGGTCGCGCAGGCGGGCCATGATGTCGAGCAGTTGGGGCAGGTCGTAGCGTTGGGACATGGGCAACTCACTTTCGATTCGGTAAATGGGGTTCATCAATGTCAGGTCCCGCAACTGCTCCACATGATGTGGAGCAGTTGCGGGAGGAGATGGGGCACGTGATATCCGTCTTCAATGCGCTACAAAGAGGGCGAAAATGCAGACCGACCACTGGGGCCGGTCGATTGGGCATTACAGCCGCTTGGCGCTGATCACGTCGTTGAGCTGGCTGAGCTTGGCCAGGGCCCGGTTGAAGGCGTTGATGTTGTAGATCTCCAGCTCCATGTCGATCTCGGCGGTCTGCTCGCGCACGTTGGAGCGCGAGCGCACCCCCATCACGTTGATCTTCTCGTTGGCGAGCACGGTCGTGATGTCGCGCAGCAGGCCGGATCTGTCGTTGGAGAGGATGCGGATGGTGAGGCCGTAGCCGCCGGAGTAGTTTTCCCCCCAGACCGCATCGATCAGCCGCTCCGGGTTGCGACGCGACAGCTCCTTGAGCTGCTCGCAATCCTCCCGGTGGATGGAGACACCCCGGCCCATGGTGATGAAGCCCTGGATGGCGTCCCCCGGAATGGGCTGGCAGCAGCGGGCTATATGAGTCATCAGATTGCCGACCCCCTCTACCACGATGTGGTCCTTGGGCTTGGGACGGAACGGCACGTTGGCCTTCTGCTCCAGCTTCTCCAGCAGCCGGCGATCCTCTTCCTCGGCGGTCGGCTTGTTGTAGCGGGTGTCCAGGTAGTTGAGCAGCTGGTTGATGCGGATGTCGCCGCTGCCGATGCCGGCCAGCAGGTCCTCCAGCTCCTCGGCGTGGAAGCGTTCCAGCACCACCTTGTCCACCTTGGAGAGGGTCAGGTTGTGCCTGTCCAGCTCCTTCTCCAGCAACTCCTTGCCGGCGGCGATGTTCTTGTCCCGATCCAGTTTTCTGAACCAGGTGGCCACCTTGGCTCGCGCCCGGCTGGAGCGCAGGAAGCCGGCGTTCGGGTTCATCCAGTCGCGGCTCGGGTTCGGCTCCTTCTGGGTGATCACCTCCACCTGATCGCCGGTCTGCAGCGTATAGGTGAAGGGCACGATGCGACCGTCTATCTTGGTGCCGATGCAGCGGTGGCCGATCATGCTGTGCACGTGATAGGCGAAGTCGAGCGGGGTGGCGCCCGCCGGCAGGTCAATCACGTCCCCCTTGGGGGTGAACACATAGACCCTGTCCTCGAACACCTGACTGCGCAGATCGTCCAGCAATGATCCGCTCTCGGAGAGATCCTCCTGCCAGGCGAGGAGCTTGCGCAGCCACTCGATCTTGTCTTCGAAGGTGTTGGTCTTGGTGGCCGCCTGGGCCCCTTCCTTGTAGCGCCAGTGGGCGGCGACGCCGAGCTCCGCGTCCTGATGCATCTGTTCGGTGCGGATCTGGATCTCCACCGTCTTGCCCTCTTCCCCCACCACCACGGTGTGGATGGACTGGTAGCCGTTGGGTTTGGGGTTGGCGACATAGTCGTCAAATTCCCGGGGGATATGGTGGAAGTGGGTGTGGACTATGCCGAGCGCCGCGTAGCAATCCTGCAGCCGCTTGGTGATCACCCGCACCGCGCGCACGTCGAACAGCTCGTTGAACTCGAGGTGCTTCTTCTGCATCTTGCGCCAGATGCTGTAGATGTGTTTCGGCCGGCCGTAGACCTCGGCCTCCACCCCCGCCTCCTTCAGGGCATCCCGCAGGGTTTGCACGAAGTCGCGGATGTAACGCTCCCGATCGAGACGTTTCTCGTCGAGTTGCTTGGCGATCTGCTTGTAGGTGTCCGGATGCAGGTAGCGGAAGGCGAGATCCTCCAGTTCCCACTTGAGCTGGCCGATGCCGAGGCGGTTCGCCAGCGGCGCATAGATGTTGGTGATCTCCTGGGCCATCAGCACCCGGGTCTCTTCATCGGCCTTCTTCGCCTCCCGCAGGCAGGCGATGCGCTCCGCCAGCTTGATCACCACGGCGCGCACATCCTCCACCATGGCGAGCAGCATGCGGCGCACGTTGTCGACCTGTTCCGGGGAGGTTTCGCTGCGGTGCAGGGTCTGCAGGGAGCGGATGGCCTCCATCTCCAGCACCCCTTCCACCAGCTTGGCGATCTTGGCGCCGAAGTCCTCGTTCACCTTTTCCTGGCTGATGAGGCCCGCTTCGACGAAGGGGTAGAGAATGGCGGCCTTGAGGGTGGCGAGATCCATGCTGAGCATCAGCAGTATGCCCACCATCTCGACGCCGCGCACCAGCAAGCGGTTGGTGAGCGCCTCGTCACCCAGCGTCAGACAGTACTGGTAAACGGTTCGCAGCTGATTCTTGTCACTTTCACTTAAGGAGAGGGAACTGACCCACTCCTCCAGGGTGAAATTGTCTTTCAAATGAATATCGCGCACCGCAACCATGGTATCAATCCTTAAAAGTGTGGGGCCGAAAGCCGATGCCTTCCCTACCCCTCATCAGCTGATGACTGCCTCAAATGGGGATGCATGGGCGAGTTTTCAAGGCATGCCGCCGTGCAAGGCAGCAGGGCTCTCCCCCACATCCGGTCCATTTTTGAAGATCTAGATTACCCTAATCACTCCCGCTCAAACAGCGCCGCGGCCATCGGAAAACCGATGTCGCCGCTTCGCCCTCCTGCCCCGGGGCACGGCACAAACGTCCGTTCCCCCCCAGTTCAAACAGCACCATGGACTCCAAGTGGCCGCTGTTTGGGAACATCCATTTACTTCCGCTCGAACAGTGCCATGGATTCCAGATGCCCCGTGTGGGGGAACATGTCCAGCATCCCCAGCCGGGTCAACCGATAGCCCCCCTGCACCAGCACCCGGCTGTCCCGGGCCAGGGTGACGGGGTTGCAGGAGACATAGACCACCCGTTTCGGTGCAAGTGCCACCACGTGGCTCATCACCTCCAGGGCGCCGGGCCTCGCCGGATCCAGCAGGACCAGGTCAAATCCCTCCCGCGCCCAGGACATGCCGACGATGTCGCCACTCAAGTCCGCCTTGTAGAAGCGGGCATTGGTGATGCCGTTGCGGCGGGCGTTCTCCTCGGCGCGGGCCACCATGGCCAGCTCCCCCTCGACCCCCACCACTTCCCGGGCCTGACGGGCCAGCGGCAGGGTGAAGTTGCCGATGCCGCAGAAGAGATCCAGCACCTTGTCGTCCCGGGTCGCCCCGAGCCAGGCCAGCGCCTGCTCGACCATGCGCTGGTTGATGGGGCCATTGACCTGGATGAAGTCACCGGGGGCAAATGCAAGAGACAGGCCATCCAGTGTGTAATCGAGTGCAAATTGCTGGCGCAGGGGTTCGATGCGATCGTCCGCCGCCTGCAGATAGAGGTCGATCCCTTGCGCTTGCGCGAATTCGATCAGCAGGGCGCGATCCGCCTCGTTGGGACGACCCGTGTGGCGCAGCAGCATCATGATGCCCTGCTCGGCCTGGATGAGCTCGGCGTGACCCAGCTCGCGCTGGCTCTTGAGACGGTTGAGGCAGTCCCGCAGCGGCGCGATGAGGGCCGAGAGCGGCGCGGCCAGCACCGGGCAGCCGGCAATCTCCACCAGATCGTTCGATTGACGACGGCGGAAACCCACCCGGGTGCAGCGGCCGTTCTTGTCAAACTTGATGGCCAGCCGGCAGACCCGGCGGTAGGCGCGAGACTCCCCCGTCAGCACGGGATCCAGTGCCGGGGCCTGGATGTTGCCGAGGCGCTCGAACAGGCTGACCAGACCGGCCTCCTTGACCGCCTGCTGATCCGCCTCACCAAGGTGCTGGGCGCTGCAACCTCCACACTCGCGATAGTGGTCGCAGAAGGGGGCGATGCGATTGGCTGCCGGGGTCAGCACCTGCTGCAGGGCACCGTGGGCATAGTGCTTCTTGTCGTCGATGATGCGGGCCTGGATCCGCTCGCCGGGCAGCGCCCCCTCGACGAAGATCGCCTTGCCCTGATGACGGCCGACACCGACACAGTGGTGATCCAGACTGTCTATCGTAAATTCAATACGTTGGGGCTGGGTGGATTTCTTTTGGGGCTTGAAAAACTGGGCCATAAAACTTGGTGCCTATAGGTGGCTATGTCATGATTGTGGAATCTGCGGCAGACCATTGTCCCACAAGAATAATCGTATGACCAAATACGGCCTGAGTGCCCGAGCCGCGACATCCGCCCCATCGCCCATTCTGACCAAAAGTGGCCCATTGATATGACCGGATACGGCCTGAGACCCCGTACAGCGACATCGACTGTATTGCCTGCCCGACCCCTCCGCCGGCACGCCCCCGGGGCGATGACCTTGTTCCCCCTTGCCGCCGGTTTGCCAGCATGACCAAGTATGGCCTCAGAGCCCGTGTGCTGGCCTTTACCATCTTGCCGACCCTGATCATCGGCGGCCTGATCGCCGGTTACTTTACCTTCCATCGCTACCATCAGCTGGAAAACAACCTGATCGATCAGGGCATCAACATCATAGAGCCGCTGGCCATCGCCAGCGAATACGGAATGACCCAGCACAGCCGCGAGTCCCTCAAGCGGTTGATCGGGCTCACCCATCGCAAGAACTCGCCCTTCATCAAGTCCATCGCCGTCTTCACCCAGGACAACCAGCTCTTCGTCACCTCCAATTACCACCGGGACTTCAGCCAGTTGCGCCTGCCGGACGGCAGCGTCATCCCGGCCCTGACCAGCGTCTCCTTCAATGGCGATGACATCATCTTGCGCACCCCCATCCAGGCCGAGACCAGCCTGGACGGCTTCCCGCTGCCAAGCGATCTGGAGCCGCCCGTCATCGGCTACATCTCCATGCAGCTCGCCACGGACAGGGCCATCGTCCTGCAGTATCGCGACGCCTTCTTCGCCGTGGTCATCGTGCTCATCGGTCTGGCCATCAGCACCCTGTTCGGCTTTCGTCTGGTCAAGAGCGTGACCCAGCCCATCACCGACATGGTGCAGGCGGTGCACCGAATCCGGGAGGGGCGGCTCGACACCCGGGTCAGCGGACAACTCACCGGCGAGCTGGACATGCTGAAAAACGGCATCAACGCCATGGCGAAGGCGCTCTCTGAATACCACGAGGAGATGCAGCAGAACATCGATCAGGCCACCTCGGATCTGCGCGAGACGCTGGAACAGATCGAGATCCAGAACGTCGAGCTCGACATGGCGAAGAAGCGCGCCCAGGAGGCGGCCAGGGTCAAGTCCGAGTTCCTCGCCAACATGTCCCACGAGCTGCGCACGCCCTTGAACGGTGTCATCGGCTTCACCCGCCAGCTGCTCAAGACCAGCCTGACCCCGAGCCAGACCGACTACATGCAGACCATAGAGAAGTCGGCGCGCAACCTGCTCGGCATCATCAACGACATCCTCGACTTCTCCAAGCTGGAGGCGGGCAAGCTGCAACTGGAGCATATCCCCTTCAGCCTGCGGGACACCCTCAACGAGACCATGCACCTGCTGGGCCCCAGCGCCCACGACAAGCAGCTCGAGCTCTCCCTGCAGGTGGATGCCGCCGTGCCGGACTACCTCACCGGCGACCCCATGCGCCTGCAGCAGGTGCTCACCAACCTCACCGGCAACGCCATCAAGTTCACCGAGCGCGGCAACGTGGACGTGCGTGTCGAGCAGACCGGCGAATCGAGCGGCAACAAGGTGCGCTTGCGGGTGCTCATTCGCGATACCGGCATCGGCATCTCGGAAGAGCAGCAGCGCCAGCTGTTCCAGGCCTTCAACCAGGCCGACTCGTCGATCTCGCGCCGTTATGGGGGCACCGGCCTCGGGCTCGTCATCACCCAGAAGCTGGTGCAGCAGATGGGGGGGCAGATCCGGTTCGAATCCGAGCTTGGCAAGGGTTCCGTCTTCTCCTTCAACCTGGAGCTGGATGTCTCCCCCCTGCCTCAGACCGAGCGGCTTCCGCTGGATCGCATCCTCGGCAAGCGGGTCTGGCTGCTGGAGCCGGATCCCTTCACCCACGCCTCCCTGCTCGCCCTGCTGGCCGAGTGGCAGCTGGACGTGCACTCCCTGACGGTGGACGAGGAGTGGCCCCAGATGAGCAGCCAGGACATGGTGCTCATCGGCAGCAGCACCCTGCACAGCCCGCAGCAGGTGATTGCCCGCCTCGACGGCCTGGACGGCCAGCAGAACACCATAGTGATGCTCAGCAGCCACGAGCCGTCGCTCTATGACGCCATGCTGGCCCATGGTGCCGTCCACTGCCTCTCCAAGCCCATCAACCATCGCAAGCTGCTGCACGCCCTGCTCTCCCCCGAGGCGGCCAGGAGCACGCCGCTGCCCGCACCGTCGCAGCGCACCGGGCAGGAGATCAAGGTGCAGGCCGTCAAGGTGCTGGCGGTGGATGACAACGCCGCCAACCTCAAGCTCATCGCCGCCATGCTCAAGGAGATGGTGACCGAGGTGGTGGTGTGCAAGAACGGCAAGGAGGCGGTCAACCTGGCCCAGAGCCAGCCGTTCGACATCATCTTCATGGATATCCAGATGCCCGTCATGGACGGCATCAGCGCCACCCAGGCGATCCGCCATCACTCCCTCAACACCGAGACCCCCATCGTCGCGGTGACCGCCCACGCCATCCCGGGCGAGCGGGAGCGGTTGATCCGCCAGGGGATGGATGACTACCTGGCCAAGCCCATCGACGAGGGGATGCTGGCGCAGCTCATCACCGACTTCGCCCACCGGCGCCACCAGAATCACGGGGATAGACAGATAGACTGGGACCTCGCCGTGCGCCAGGCCGCCGGCAAGCAGGCGCTGGCCAAGGAGATGCTGACCATGCTGCTGGCCAGTTTCGACGAAGTGGAGCCCCTGCTTGAGGCAGCCCTGGAAGGGACGGCCGACGACGCCGAGGTGCTGGCCCAGCTCCACCGCCTCAACGGCGGCTGCGCCTACTCCGGAGTCCCCGGCCTGCAACGCCTGCTCTCCCAGCTCGAGCAGCAGCTGCGGGACGGGGTGGCCGTGAGCGATCTCGAACCCGAGTTGCTGGAGCTGCAGGATGCCCTGGAGCAGGTGAGGCGGGAGGCCCCCCCTTACCTGGCCCTGGCCGACTGAGGCGCTTTTTCTGACTGCGACGCCGGCAGGTGGTAACATCGCGCCGTTTCCACAGGAGTCAACATGACCAACAACGATATTCTGCGCCGCCTGCGCTATGCCCTCAGCATCAGCAACGACCAGATGGTCGAGATCTTCGCCAAGGGCAATCTGGCCATCACCCACGCCCAGCTCCACGGCTGGCTGATGAAGGAGGCGGAAGAGGGCGAGGCACAGGAAGCGGGCTTCGCCGCCTGCCCGGACTCGGCCCTGAGCCAGTTTCTCGACGGCTTCATCGCCCTGCGCCGCGGCGTGCGGGAGGATGCGCCGCCCCAGGTGATCCCGAACCGGATCAACAACAACCTGATCCTGCGCAAGCTGCGCATCGGCCTCAACTACAAGGAAGAGGACATGCTGGGCACCCTCAAGCTCGCGAACTTCAACCTCTCCAAGTCCGAGCTGAGCGCCCTGTTCCGCGCCAGGGATCACAAGCACTATCAGGATTGCGGGGATCAGATCCTGCGCAACTTCCTCATCGGCCTGACCGCCAAGTACAGGTCCGAGCCGTGATCACCGCCCCTGGCAAGGCGCGAGGCTGAGCCATGAGCCGGCGCGGCAGGCCGTTGCCCCCCCGTCAACCGGCAGGCGGCGGGGCGTGCCGGCCCCCTGCCGGCCTGCGCTGGCTCTGGTCACTCCCCCTCATCCTGCTGCTCGGCGCCTGCCAGCCCGCCCCCTACCGCCTCGATACCCGGCATGCCAGCGCCAGCCAGAATGGCCGCATCGCCTTCCTGATCCTGCACTACACGGATGAGGACGACACCCGCTCCCTGCGCCTCCTGACCGAACCCGAGCACAAGGTGAGCGCCCACTATCTGGTGCCGCGCGATACCGATCAGAGTCCGCTGCCCGTCTACCAGCTGGTGCCCGACAGCCAGCGCGCCTGGCATGCCGGTCGCAGCCGCTGGCATCAGTATGCGGGGCTCAACGCCAGCTCCCTGGGCATAGAGATAGTGAATCTCGGGTATGACGAGACAGAAGCGGCCCTGCCCGCCCACCTGAGACGCTGGCAGCCCTATACCCCGGCCCAGATCGCCGCCGTCGGCGCCCTGGCCCGTGAACTGGTCCGGCGTTACGACATACCGCCGACCCAGGTGCTGGCCCACAGCGACGTCGCCCCCGAGCGCAAGCAGGATCCCGGTCCCCACTTCCCCTGGCGCACGCTAGCCCTGGAGTACGGGGTCGGCGCCTGGCCCGACGAGGCCAGGGTGGCCGAGCTGCGCCAGACGCCACTCCCCGCCTGGGATGCCCTGCAATGGCAGCAGCAGTTGGCCCGCTACGGCTATGGCATAGCGCCGAGCGGCGAGTGGGACGAGCAGAGCCGCGCCGCGATGCGCGCCTTCCAGCTCCATTTCCGCCCGGCCCTGATCACCGGAGAGTCGGATGCCGAGTGCCAGGCCATCCTGATGGCGTTGCTGGAGCGCTACTTCCCCGAGCAATAGGCAAGGGCCTGCGGTCTTCGCAGATATGGGGATGCTGGGTACCAACCCCTCTCCTGAGCGACCTAGCAGGGCCGGACTGCCCCCTGCACACCAAAGACGACGAGGGACGCCACGGCGTCCCTCGTTGGTTGTCATCGGCAACAGGGCTGAAGTCAGATCCCCTGACGGGCTTCCTGCATCAGCAGGCGCATGTCGCTGACCGCCTTGGCCAGGCCGTCGAAGGCGGCGCGACCTATGATGGCGTGGCCGATGTTGAGCTCATAGAGCTCGGGGATGGCGGCGATGGCCTTGACGTTGTGGTAGTGCAGGCCGTGGCCGGCATTGACCTTTAGCCCCTTGCCGGCAGCATAGGAGGCCCCGGCGGCGATGCGCTTGAACTCGGCGTTACGCTCGGCATCCGTGGTGGCATCGGCGTAGCGGCCGGTGTGGATCTCGATGAAGGGGGCGCCGCTCTCCGCAGCCGCGTCGATCTGGATGGGGTCGGCATCGATGAAGAGCGACACCTGGGCACCGACGGCGGCGAGGCGGGTCACCGCATCGGTCACCTTGTCCAGCTGGCCGGCCACGTCCAGGCCCCCCTCGGTGGTCACCTCGGTACGCTTCTCCGGCACCAGGCAGACGAAGTGGGGCTTGATGCGGCAGGCGATACCTATCATCTCCTCGGTCACCGCCATCTCCAGGTTCATCCTGGTCTGGATGGTCTGGCGCAGGATCTCCACGTCCCGGTCTGTGATGTGGCGGCGATCTTCCCGCAGGTGCACAGTGATGCCATCGGCCCCGGCCTGCTCGGCCACGAAGGCGGCCTGCACCGGATCCGGGTACTGGGTGCCGCGGGCATTGCGCAGGGTGGCGATATGGTCGATGTTCACGCCCAGGTAGATCTCGCTCATTGCTTAACTCCTTGAAAATACTTCTGTTAACTGTGCGGCTGCCGCCCTGGCGCCAGCCTCGATATCCGTATGTCAGCCTTGCGTGGCTCTGCGTTTTAAAAACAGCTCCCGGCTCTTCAACTGCCGCTTTCCCAGATAGGGCTGCAGTGCCAGCCGGCTGAATCGCTTGGCCGCCTGCAACAGGGGGGGCGTGTCGAAACGCCCCTCGGCGAAGGCCAGCAGGTGGGCGCCGAGGAACAGGGTACGGGGATCCGGCGCCCGCTCGCAAGCGACAAAGCCGAGCTCCCGCTCGAAGCCGTACAGCAGTTCGGGCTGGATCGGCGACTCATCGTCGGCGGCATATTCAAAGTCCACCGCATAACCCAGCGCCTGCAGCAGCAGAAACTCGAAGCGGCGCAGCGGCAGCTCCGGGGTCTCGCCATCCGCCAGGGCCATAATGGCGCGGGCATAGGCGTCGAACACCTCGGGGAAGGGGGTATGCGCTTCCAGCAGGTAGTAGACCAGCTCGTTGAGATAGAGGCCGTAGAAGAGGCGATCGCCGCCGAGACGCAGGGAGTGATCCGGGCACTCCACCTGGGTGAGGTTCTTGAGATCCCCTTTGCCGCGCCAGGCGATGGTGAGCAGGGTGAAGGGCTGCAACAGCCCCTTCAGAGAGGAGCGTGGCCCGCGGGAACCGCGAGCCACCAGGGTGAATCGGCCGCTATCCTGGGTGAAGACCTCGACCAGCTGGCTGGTCTCCCGATAGGGCCGACTGTGGATGACGAAAGCCGGGGTCAGCAATCAGTCATCACCATACCCGAGGCTGCGCAGGGCGCGCTCGTCGTCGGCCCAGCCGGACTTGACCTTGACCCAGAGCTCCAGGTGCACCTTGTTCTGGAACAGTCGCTCCATGTCGAGGCGCGCCTCGGTGCCTATGGTCTTGATCTTCTCGCCCTTGTTGCCGATGACCATCTTCTTCTGGCCGTCGCGCTCCACCAGGATCAGGCCATGGATATGGTAGAGGCCGTTCTCCTCGACCTTGAAGCGTTCGATCTCCACCGTCACCGAGTAGGGCAGCTCCTCACCGGTGAAGCGCATCAGCTTCTCGCGGATGATCTCGGAGGCCATGAAGCGGGAGGAGCGGTCGGTCACGTAGTCTTCCGGGAAGAAGTGCACGTTCTCCGGCAGCAGATCCTTGGCCCACTCGCGGATCTTCTCCACGTTGGTGCCCTTCTCGGCGCTGATGGGCAGGATGTGGGAGAAGGCCATCTGCTGGCCCAGCCACTCCAGGTGGGGCAGCAGGTCTTCCTTTTCCTTGACGTTGTCGATCTTGTTGACCGCCAGCACCACGGGGCACTTGAGGTGGCGCAACTTGCCCAGCACCATCTCGTCGTCCTTGGTCCAGTGGGTGCCGTCCACCACGAACACCACCATGGCCACGTCCCCCAGGGAACTGGTGGCGGCGCGGTTCATCAGGCGGTTGATGGCCCGCTTCTCCTCGATGTGCAGACCCGGGGTGTCCACGTAGATGGTCTGGTAGTTCTCCTCGGTGTCGATCCCCAGGATCCGGTGACGGGTGGTCTGGGGCTTCTTCGAGGTGATACTGACCTTCTGACCGAGCAGCTTGTTCAGCAGGGTGGACTTGCCCACGTTGGGGCGGCCGACGATGGCAACAAAGCCGCAGTAGGTGCTATCTGTATCCGTCATGACAATCTTTCCAATGCTGGTTGTGTCGAAAGACCGCGGCCTCTTGCATTCATAGCAGTCATGACAGCCTTTCCAATGCTTGCTGCGCGGCGGCCTGTTCGGCCTTGCGGCGGCTGGTGCCGACCCCGACCAGGGGACCATCCAGACCATCCACTTCGCACTGGACGGTGAACTCCTGGTTGTGGGCTTCGCCCTTGACGTTGGTCACCGTGTAGGTCGGCAGGGATTTGCGGCTGCCCTGCAGGATCTCCTGCAACCGGGTCTTGGGATCCTTCTGCTCGATGCCGGGCTTGATCTCCTCCAGGCGGCTGGCGTACCAGCCGAGCAGGAGGCTGCGCACCCGTTCCAGGTCCGTATCCAGATAGATGGCGCCGATCACCGCCTCGACCGTGTCGGCCAGGATCGACTCGCGGCGAAAACCGCCGCTCTTGAGCTCGCCCGGCCCCAGGATCAGGTGATCCCCGAGGTCGAACTCCCGGCCCAGTTCGGCCAGCGTCTTCTCGCGCACCAGGGTGGCGCGCATCCGGCTGAGATCCCCCTCCGCCGCCTGCGGGAAGCGGTGGAAGAGATCGTCGGCAATCACCAGGCTCAGGATGGAGTCTCCCAGGAATTCCAGGCGCTCGTTGTGGCGGGAGCCGGCGCTGCGATGGGTCAGTGCCCGGGTCAGCAGCTCAGGTTCCTGAAAGACATGCCCGAGACGGGACTGCAGTCTGTTCATCTTGATATTCATTTACTTGATTCCGCCAATGCGGTTGAAGCGCACACCGGTCGGCACCCAGCTCGGCAAGCTGGAGCCTTCCTCGCGCTCGAATTCGAAACTGATCCAGATGGCGACGGCCTTGCCCACCAGGTTCTGCTCGGGCACGAAGCCCCAGAAACGGCTGTCGGTGCTGTTGTCGCGGTTGTCGCCCATCACGAAGTAGTGGCCTTCCGGCACCACCCACTCATCCGGGTAGGTACCGGGCTGGCGATAGTAGCGATCCACCAGGTCCGGCATAAGCGGGTTGCGAAGGGTCTCGTGAGAAACCTCGCCCAGCTGCTCGGTGTAGCGATCCAGCGGGATCCCCATCTGGCTGAATTCGCCACGCTGCTCGAACTTGACGTCCAGCTTCTCGAAGCCCGGGCAGGTTTTCCCTGCCTGTTCATCGCGGCTCTCTTCCACACAGCGCGGCCGGATCATCAGCTCCTTGTTGCGGTAGATGACCCTATCTCCCGGCATGCCGACCACCCGCTTGATGTAGTCCACCCGGGTATCCAGCGGATACTTGAACACCACCACGTCGCCGCGCTTGGGCTCGCCGGTCTCGAGGAACTTGGTGTTGGTCACCGGGTCCTTGAGACCGTAGGCGAACTTCTCCACCAGGATGAAGTCGCCCACCAGCAGGGTGGGCATCATGGAGCCGGACGGGATCTGGAACGGCTCGAAGATGAAGGAGCGCAGGATCAGCACCAGGGCGATGACAGGAAAGACCCCGCCGGTCTGTTCGATCCAGACCGGCATGGGGGCCACCTTGGCCAGGGTCTTCTCGTCCACGCCCGGGCCGGCGCTGGCACGGGCGGCCGCGATCTTGGCCGCCCGCTGCTTGGCCCAGACCAGCTTGTCGACGGTCCAGATGATGCCGGTCAGTACGGTGACGACGACGAGGATCAGGGAAAAGGTGCTTGCCATCGATTAGTCCTTTCCGACATGGAGGATCGCGAGGAAGGCTTCCTGCGGCACGTCGACACGGCCGAGGGACTTCATCCGCTTCTTGCCTTCTTTCTGCTTGTTCAGCAGCTTCTTCTTACGGCTCACGTCGCCACCGTAGCACTTGGCGGTCACGTCCTTGCGCAGGGCCTTGACCGTGCTGCGGGCGATGATCTGGTTGCCGATGGCGGCCTGGATGGCGATGTCGAACATCTGGCGCGGGATCAGCTCGCGCATCTTCTCCACCACCTGGCGACCGCGATACTGGGCGTTCTCCTTGTGGGTGATGATGGCCAGGGCGTCGACCCGCTCGCCGTTGATCATGATGTCGAGACGCACCATGTCGGAAGTCTCGAAGCGCTTGAAGCCGTAGTCCAGGGAGGCATAGCCGCGGCTGGTGGACTTCAGGCGGTCGAAGAAGTCGAGCACCACTTCCGCCATGGGGATCTCGTAGGTCAGCGCCACCTGGTTGCCGTGGTAGACCATGTTGGTCTGCACGCCGCGCTTCTCGATGCACAGGGTGATGACGTTGCCCATGTACTCCTGCGGCAGCAGGATGTGACACTCGGCGATGGGCTCGCGCATCTCCTTGATGCTGTTGATGGCGGGCATCTGGGCCGGGCTGTCGATGTGGATGGTGGTGCCGTCGGTCTGCTCTATCTCGTAGACCACGGTCGGCGCCGTGGTGATCAGATCCAGATCGTACTCACGCTCCAGACGCTCCTGGATGATCTCCATGTGCAGCATGCCGAGGAAGCCGCAGCGGAAGCCGAAGCCCAGGGCGGTGGAGCTCTCCGGCTCGTAGAACAGGGAGGCGTCGTTGAGGGAGAGCTTCTCCAGCGCATCGCGGAACGCTTCATAGTCATCGCTGGAGATGGGGAACAGGCCAGCGTAGACCTGAGGCTTGACCTTCTTGAAGCCCGCCAGCGGCTTGTCGGCGCCGTGCTTGGCCAGGGTCAGGGTATCGCCCACCGGGGCGCCATGGATGTCCTTGATGCCGCAGACCACCCAACCCACCTCGCCACAGCCCAGGCCGTCGGTATCCACCTGCTTGGGCGTGAAAATGCCGATGCGATCCACACCCCAGGTCTGGCCGGTGCTCATCACCTTGATCTTGTCGTTCTTCTTGAGGGAACCGTTCTTGATCCGTACGAGCGACACGACCCCCAGGTAGGAGTCGAACCAGGAGTCGATGATCAGCGCCTGCAACGGCGCATCGGGGTCCCCCTCCGGGGCCGGGATACGGGCGACGATCTCTTCGAGTACCAGGTCCACCCCCAGGCCCGTCTTGGCGGAGCAGCGCACCGCGTCGATCGCGTCGATGCCGACGATATCCTCGATCTCCTCGGCCACCCGCTCGGGCTCGGCGGCCGGCAGGTCGATCTTGTTCAGCACCGGCACCACTTCCAGATCCATTTCCATGGCGGTGTAGCAGTTGGCCAGAGTCTGTGCCTCAACCCCCTGACCGGCATCCACCACCAGCAGAGCCCCTTCACAGGCAGCCAGGGAGCGAGAAACCTCGTAGGAGAAATCCACGTGGCCCGGGGTGTCGATAAAGTTCAGCTGATAGGTGTTACCGTCTTGTGCCTGGTAGTTCAGGGTCACACTCTGTGCCTTGATGGTAATGCCGCGCTCGCGCTCCAGATCCATGGAGTCCAGCACCTGGGCCTGCATCTCGCGGTCGGACAGGCCGCCGCAAGTCTGGATCAGACGGTCCGACAGGGTCGACTTACCGTGGTCGATGTGCGCAATAATCGAAAAGTTACGAATGTGTTTCATCGAGCAAGAATCACTCAAAATTAAGTTAGGGTCGGATATGAGGGCAGGATTTTACTGGATAACCCGGTCGACGGCCAATCTTTAGTCGGCGGGCACCAGAAATAGCGCCTTGTCTGGCGGGCTTCCGGCACCAAGGTGGCGGCGCCAGCGCCAGCAGAGGATCCCGCCCCTCAGGAGAGATGGCGGGTCTTGAGCACCACGCCGAGCATGCGGGGGCCATATTCCCCCTGCTCGAGCCGGTCGGAAAAGTAACGAACCAGTAAAAATCCGACTGTGCCGCCCAGCAGGCAGCTGAGGATGGTGACCCCTTCCCCCGCCGACAAGAGCGGTGCCAGCCAGAGCTGGCCGATCAGGGCGCCGAGCAGCAAACAAAAGAGTGGCAGCACGTAGACCAGGGCGGCCCCGCGCAGGATGCTGGCCTGGGGGATGCCGAGACGGATCTGCTGGCCCACAGCCACTTCGCCGGTGAGGGCGACCCGCAATCGCTGCGCCTTCATGGGAAAAGCCTTGGCGACGGTCCCGGTGCCGCAGCTGGACTGCTGATGGCAACCGCTGCAGGCGGAGCGGCGCTCGCACTCCACCCAGGCATAGGGCCCCTCGATGGCGACCACGGTCGCCAGCTCTTCGCTCATGTTACTCACCAGGTGACTCCAGACGGGTGGCAATGGGTTTACCCGATCTCAGCACGCCAGCCCGGGTTCGGCAAGTGTCGCACTCACGCCTCACTGCACCACCTCGTTGCGGGTCAGGGGCTGCACCGACTCGGCGATGCGTTTGGCGGTCTCGGCAGGCACCTCGCCGACCACTGTGATCTCCACGCCGACCTCGTTGACATAGCTCACCAGCGAGGTGGCGCCCTGACGGATCAGTTGCTGGCGCACCGCCTGCTTGGGGTCGACCCGGGCGACGTAGACGGAGAGATCCACCAGACCGTCCGAGAGCATCATGTAATCCACCGGCAGGCTGGTACTGACCAGCTGGTGCCTGTCCTGGGAGAGCACCTTGAACCCATCCGGCAGCCAGGTCAGGTGCCAGTTGAGGGTCTGCTGGGGCGTGGGATAGGCATCTTCCAGCGCCAGCGCCTCGGGCAGCTGGCTCTTGGCCAGGGTCACCAGCCAGGGTGCCGGGGCAGACTGCTTGTCCAGATCCACTCCCAGCACCTGCTCCACCAGGTTGCCTTCCCGATCCACCATGTCCACCCTAAGCAGCAGATGGCTCTGTTCGTCGATCCAGAGCACGAAACCGTACTTGTCTGCCTCCTTGGGCACCAGCCTGACGACCTGGGCCACCAGACCCGCCACCCGGCTGCGTCCGGCCAGCACGGGGTCATAGCTCTCCAGCACCCGGGGCAGCGGCATCTTCACCAGGCTCGACCAGACCCCGGGGAAACGAGCCCCCTTGAGGGTGTAGGGCTCGTGGGTGTTCTCGAAGAAGGTGTACTCGTTCTGGCGCTGCAGGTACTCCACCGCCTTGCCATCGAGATAGCTGAGGTGGGCCACCTCCTTGCCATCGATCACGCCGTGGCTGAAACGGATGGGCTCGAGCCGACCCTGCCGGGCCTTGACCATGGACAATTCGAAGTTCTGTTGCGAAACGGCACTCTGCATCTGCTGCAACAAGGCCTCGGCCGACAGATCGTCGGCCGAGGCCTTGGCACAAGTCAACAGGAGAGAGGCCAGCAGAATGAGGCTGGACTGGCGCACGATCTGATCCCTAAAAATGCGTTATTCCTGAATCTGCTTGTCTTGCAGCAGACGTTGTTGCAATTGATGGTCGCGCAGGAAGGCATTGATCCGCTCGCGCTGTTCCTGCATCTGCTGCTCGCTCAAGCCTTGCTGACGCACGCCGGCCCGGCTGCCGTCCTGGGGGTAGTGCACGCTCACCGGGGCTGCGCTACCGCCGACCGGAATGGTGTTGAGCACCGGGTTGCTGGGGACACCATCCTGGCCCTGATACTGCTGCACCCCGAAGATGACGGCGGCAGCCACGGAGGCGGCAATGGCATACTGTCCCATTTGCTGACCGAACCGGCGAACCAGGGGCACCACCTTGCCAGCCGTCTTCACCGCAGGTGCGGCGGGCTGGGCCGGCTTGGGCGCCAATATGGCCGGTTCGTCTTCCAGCGCCAGCATGATGCTGTCGCTGAGATCCAGTTGCAGATTGACCGGCAGGTCTCCCCGCATGGCATCACCGATCAGATGGTAACGCGCCCAGGTATCTTGCAGAGCGGGATCCGTTCCCAGCTCTTTCAGAACCTCTATCTCGCTGAGGTCACCATCCATCAGGGCTGAAAGTTGCTCTTTATTTGCCATAAGTTTGCCTGTCTTTCCCCAGTTAATGCTCGATCAGAGGTTGCAACCTTTTATCGATTGCTTCCCTCGCCCGGAAGATGCGGGATCTCACCGTACCCACAGGGCAATCCATGATCTCCGCAATCTCCTCGTAGCTCAGCCCTTCCATTTCGCGAAGGGTGATCGCCGTTCTCAAATCTTCGGGCAGGGCTTCTATGGCGGTAAACACGGTGCGCTTGATCTCGTCGGTCAGCGCCAGGTTTTCCGGGGTGGCCACCTCTTGCAGGGCTTCACCACCACCATAGTATTCAGCCTCATCCGCTTCGACATCACTGCTGGGCGGTCTGCGCCCCTGTGACGTCAGGTAATTTTTGGCCGTGTTGACGGCGATCCGGTACAACCAGGTGTAAAACGCGCTCTCGCCACGGAATGTCGGCAGCGCACGATAAGCCTTGATGAAGGCCTCTTGCGCCACATCCGGTACATCGCCCGGATTGTTGACATACCTGGCCACCAAGTTGACCACCTTGTGCTGGTATTTGCGTACCAACAGGTTGAATGCATTCTTATCGCCACGCTGGACCCGTTCAACCAGCTGTTCGTCCAGTAGATTCTGGTCGCTCATCAGAGCCGTAAAACCCCCATCAGGTTATCGTTCTTCTTTTCCGGCCCCTTCTAAGCGCACAAGTTCAGACAGGAGGAATCAGAGAAAGTTCGCTTGCATTGAAAAAAATGTGATGCGGGCTGCACCACAGCCCCCCCTTGGGCTACCATGGGGCCAGTTCTTAATCCAGGCCAATGATACTTATGAAAGCAAGTGTTGAATACCTTTGCGACGTACTGATCATTGGCAGCGGTGCCGCCGGTCTGTCCCTCGCGTTGCGATTGGCAGACCAGGCCAAAGTCCTGGTTCTGAGCAAGGGGCCCATCAGTGAGGGGGCCACTCTCTATGCGCAAGGAGGCATCGCTGCCGTGTTCGACGAGACCGACAGCATCGAATCCCACGTGAGCGACACGCTCAACGCCGGAGCCGGGTTGTGCGACCCGGCGGTGGTGGAGTTCACCGCCCGCAATGCCCGCGACTCCATCCAGTGGCTGATCCAGCAGGGAGTGCCCTTCGATCAGGAGGAGGATGCCGAGGGGGAGTCCCACTACCACCTGACCCGGGAAGGGGGCCACAGCCATCGCCGCATCTTCCACGCGGCCGATGCCACCGGCAAGGCGGTGCAGCTCACCCTGATCGATCAGGTGCGCGCTCATCCCAACATCCAGCTGATGGAGCGCTTCAACGCGGTCGACCTCATCACCACCCGCAAGCTGGGGCTGCCGGGCAACAAGGTGCTGGGCGCCTATGTCTGGAATCGCAACGTCGAGCAGGTCGAGGTGATCCGCGCCCGCTTCGTGGCGCTGGCCACCGGCGGCGCCTCCAAGGTGTACCAGTACACCTCCAACCCGGACGTGAGCTCGGGTGACGGCATCGCCATGGCATGGCGCGCCGGCTGCCGGGTGGCGAACCTGGAGTTCAACCAGTTCCACCCCACCAGCCTGTTCCACCCGGATGACCCCAACTTCCTGCTGACCGAGGCCCTGCGCGGCGAGGGCGCCTATCTGCGCCGCCCCGACGGCAGCCGCTTTATGCCGGATTTTGATCCCCGAGCGGAGCTGGCGCCCCGCGACATAGTCGCCCGTGCCATCGACCACGAGATGAAGCGCCTGGGCGCCGACTGCATGTATTTGGACATCAGCCACAAGCCGGCGGACTTCATCATCAAGCATTTCCCGACCATCCACGAGCGCTGCCTCGCGGTCGGTATCGACATCACCAGGGAGGCCATGCCCATAGTCCCGGCGGCGCACTACACCTGTGGCGGCGTGATGATCGACAACAACGGCCAGACCGACATCCCGGGTCTCTACGCCATCGGCGAGGTGACCTACACCGGGCTGCACGGCGCCAATCGCATGGCTTCCAACTCCCTGCTCGAATGCGTGGTCTATGCCCACCAGGCGGGGGCCGACATCCTGGCCAAGCTTCCCACCAGCGTGGCCCCCCCCAGCCTGCCGGCCTGGGACGAGAGCCAGGTGGACGACTCCGACGAGCAGGTGGTGATCCAGCACAACTGGCACGAGCTGCGGCTGATGATGTGGGACTACGTGGGCATAGTGCGTACCAACAAGCGCCTGGCCCGGGCCAAGCGTCGCATCGACCTGCTCAAGCAGGAGGTGCAGGAGTACTACGCGAACTTCCGCGTCTCCAACAACCTGCTGGAGCTGCGCAACCTGTTGCAGGTGGCCGAGCTGATCGTCAACTGCGCCCTGCAGCGCAAGGAGTCCCGGGGTCTGCACTACAACCTGGACTATCCGGACATGCAGCCCAATCCCAAGCCGACGGTGCTGACACCGGAGCGGGACTGACCTCCAGGCTTTTCCTCCATGACCCCGCTTCGGCGGGGTCATTCATTGGGTGCCAGGGTAGGAGCTCAACGAGGAGCGGCGAGATGGATGGCGCGGGCCAGGGTACGGTAGTGCTCGGGCGCCAGCGCATCGGAGCAGAGCCAGAGGTGACGGACCGGCCCCCGCTCAGGCGACAGCCTCAACCAGAGCACCCCTGGCAGGATGCGGCTGCCGGGATCCACCCGATGGCGCGCCCCTTGCCACGTCAGCCACTCCCCATCCCAGACGAGGGGCTCGCCCGCCACAACCCGGCGTACCGCGAGCCAGAGGCCCAGCCCCCAGCAGGGAAGAAACAGCCCCCACTGCCAGCCCTGGATCAGGCGGGCCGTGGGCCAGAGCAGCAACAGAAACAAGGTGCACAGCAGCAGGCGCTGCCGGCGGGAGGCGGTGACGGGCATCACCACCCGCATCGGGGGAACCGGGCTGGCCATGGGTCAGGCCGCGGGTCGGGAACCAGGCTCAGCGCAGGCGATCGTGGCGGGCCTGGTTGCGCTCGAGGATGAGGGGGATCATGGCGGCAAAGGCGGCATCGTCCGGCACGCCGTGCCCCATGCACCAGCGGAACAGCTCGGGATCCTCGCACTCCAGCAGGCGGATGAAGGTCTGCTGCTCGGCCTCGCCGAGGCCGTCGAACTCGTGCTCAAAGAAGGGCATAAAGATCACATCCAGCTCGAGCATGCCGCGGCGGCAGGCCCACTTCAGGCGGGACTTCTCACTTGGGGTCAACATGGAACTCTCCTTACAAAGACCCGGGAATGGTAGCAGCTGGATTTTCCGGCTGACAAACATTCCTTACGTCTTTACCATGCAGGTCACATACTTTCTGTCTCTGGAATCCCATCGTGAGCCTGCCGACCCCTCTTCTTCCTGCCGAGCCGACCCTGTTCTCCCTGACCGATCTGGCCGTCACCCGCTTCACGGGCCCGGATCGCGCCAAGTATCTGCAGGGCCAGGTCACCTGTGACGTCAACGCCCTGCTGCCAGGCCAGAGCAGCCTCGGCGGCCACTGCGATCCCAAGGGCAAGCTGTGGAGCGATTTTCACCTGCTCTGTCTGGAAGAGAGCCTGCTGATGCTGACCAAACCCTCGGTACTGGCACGCCAGTTGCCGGAACTCAAGAAGTTTGCGGTGTTCGCCAAGGTCGAGATCGGCGAGTTCCAGGGCGAAGTGGTCGGGCTGGCCGGCCAGGGCACGGATGCCTGGATCTCGGCGCAATACGGCCTTCGGGAAACCGGCCTGGTCGACGGCGGCATGGCGGTGCGGGTGGAGGCGGATCGCTGGCTGCTGGCGAGCGAATCGCCCCTGGCCCTGAAGCTGCCGGTCGGCGACGAAGCGCTCTGGTGGGGGCTGGAGATCAAGGCCGGTCTCCCCCATCTGGAGGCGGTCCATCAGGGGGAGTACATTCCCCAGATGCTGAATCTGCAGGCTCTGGAGGGCATCAGCTTCACCAAGGGCTGCTACATGGGGCAGGAGACGGTGGCCCGCGCCAAGTATCGCGGCGCCAACAACCGCGCCCTCTTCGTGCTGGCGGGCAGCGTCGGCGGCCCGGTTGCCAGCGGCGATGCCCTGGAGATCCAGCTCGGTGACAACTGGCGCCGCAGCGGTCTGGTGCTCAACGCCTGGCAGCAGCAGGGTCAGGTGTGGCTCACCGCCGTGCTGCCGAAAGACACCGAGGCCGACGCCCGCTTCCGCCTCAAACAGGAGGAAGGTTCCAGCCTGACACTGCAGCCCCTCCCCTACCCGCTTGCCGACTGACGTCTAGCGAGGCACCCGCGCCAGCAGGGCCTCTTTCAGCCAACGCCCCGCCTGCCCGAGCGGGCGGGCGCGATACCACTGCAGCTCCAGCTCCAGCTCGGCCTGGGCGGTGAAGTCCGGCTTGAGCACCACCAGCTCCCCCCGCGCCAGCGGCCGATGCAGCAAAAACTCGGGCACCGCCGCCCACCCCAGCCCCAGCTTGACCAGCTCCAGCACGCCGAGATCCCCCTCGACCCACCACACTTGCGCCGAGAGGCGGAAGCGATGGCGCTCCGTCCCCTCACGCCGTCCCGTCACCATCAACTGGCGGGCCCCCTGCAGGTCGCTCTCGTGCAGCGGTGTCTTGCGGGCCAGGGGGTGATCCGGGGAGACAACCAGCGGCATGGTCACGGCCCCGAGGGAACGGGAGACCAGATCCCGTTCGGGGTGCGCCTTCTGGTAGCTGATGCCGAGCTGGGCCCGGCCGCTCTTGAGCAGCTCGGTCACGTCCTCCATCAGCGGGAACAGCAGCTCCAGCTCCACCCTGGGGTAGCGGCTGGCAAACTCCTCCAACAGGGAGCCGAGCCAGGGCAGGTGGGAGTCATGGTCGATGGCCAGGGTGAGGCGCGACTCGATGCCGCTGGCCAGTTCGCCGGCGATGGCCTGCAGCCGTTCGCTCTGGGCCAGCAGGACGCCGGCCTCCTGGCTGATGCGGGCCCCCACCTCCGTCAGCACCGGATAGCGGCCGCTGCGATCGAACAGCTCGAGGCCGAGATCGATCTCCAGGTTGGCGATGGCGCTGCTCACCACCGACTGGGCTTTGCCGAGCCGCCGCGCCGCCGCCGAGAAGGAGCCCGTCTCGGCGGCGGCCAGCAGGGTTCTGAATTGTTCCAGTGAGGGGGTCATGGTCTGCTCCAGCGCTCGGTGGTGGCGCCATATCCATCTATTTTAGCGATAGATACCAACGTGTATCTATCGCCAATTCGCGATAAGTTGGCCACCGTTCCCATTAAGAAAGAGAGACTGATCATGCGTACGACCCGTGACCGCCTGCGCCACGCCATCGGCTTCGAATTGATTGGCCTGCTGATCGCCGCCCCGCTGGCGAGCTGGGTAACCGGTGTCGGCCTGGACCACATGGGCCCGCTGGCCCTGTTCTTCTCGGTGGTCGCCACCGTCTGGAACTATGTCTACAACCTCGGGGTGGACAAGCTGCTGCTGCGCTGTCAGGGCCATACCCACAAGGCGTTGTGGCAGCGGGTGCTGCATACCCTGGGGTTCGAGGGGGGTCTGCTGGTCGTTGCCCTGCCGGTCATGTCTTGGTGGCTCGACATCGGCCTGCTGGAGGCGCTGGTGCTGGATCTGGGCTTCGTGCTCTTCTACCTGGTCTATGCCTTCGTCTACAACTGGAGCTATGACAAGGTATTCCCCATCCCCATGGTGCGCCAGCCAGGTGCGCTGGGGTGAAGGGCGAAAAGAGGTGTGAATAACCACGAGGCACCATCATGCGAAAGGCATGATGGTGCTGGAGGCAGGGCGGCGTGCCGGGATCAGGCCTGCGCCCTGGCCTCTTGCGGGGATTCCTCGTCCTGCTTCGCCTCCTGGTTCAGCATGGCCTCGAGGTCGCTCTGGTACTGGCTCAGCATGCGCTGGGCCGCCACCATGTCCCCCTTGTGCAGACGCTCGAACAGATGATGCTGCACCACGCCGTTGAGATACTCCACCGTGATGGGTTGCTCCAACGCAGACAACAACTCCTCTTTCTCCAGCTCCGCATTGATTTCATCGACACTGGTACGCAGCAGACCGGCCAGTTGCACCAGCATGCGGCGCTCGCCTTCACGCAACAGGCTCAACATGCGGTTTCTCTGCTGCTCATTCTGTTGGGTCATACATTTCCTTACGTAGAGTGGGAACAAGCCCGCTCATTCTGCCCTGTCCCTCAGGGAGCGTCCATCTCAGGGCCCCCACTTATTTTCATGTCGCCCCCGCAAGGCAGGCAAGATGCTATTTGGCCCGTCGCTAGGTTATAGTAACCCCTGATTTGCGGACGCCGAACCGCTCCGATCGGACGAGATATTTCACCATGACCGACGCCATCCTGGTGCTCTGCACCTGCCCCGACGAGGCCAGTGCCGACCGCCTCTGCGAGCGGCTGCTCGACCAGCGCCTCGCCGCCTGCATCAGCCAGCTGCCCGGGCTCACCTCCGTCTACCGCTGGCAGGGGAAGATTGAGCGAGCGCGGGAGATCCAGCTCATCATCAAGAGCCGGGCCGAGCTGTTCGAACCCCTTCGCCAGTGCATCCTGGCCCATCACCCCTACGAGGTGCCGGAGATCCTGGCGCTGCCTGCGAGCCAGGGTCATCAACCCTATCTCGACTGGTTGAGGGAGGAGACCTCATGACCCCTTTTCGCCTGTTGACGCCTCTGCTATTCCTGCTGGGACTGCTGTGCACCCCGCCGGCATCCGCCCAGGTCGGCAGCCAGGATCTGCTGAGCAGCCTCGGCATCGAGACCGGTGCCCAGCCCAGATTCCTCAAGGTGGACGAGGCCTTCGTCCTCGAGAGCGAGCAGCAGGGCGACCGGCTCACGCTCACCCTGCGCATCGCCGACGACTACTACCTCTATCGCCACAGCATCCGCGTCAAGGGAGAGAACCTCGCCTTCGACGAACCCGTCCTGCCCCCGGGCACCGAGCACGAGGACGACTTCTTCGGCAAGAGCCGGGTCTTCTACCAGACGCTGACCATCCCCGTCACCCTGACCGAGGCGGGTCAGGGGGCCAGCCTCACCCTGAGCTATCAGGGCTGCACCGAGGGCCTCTGCTACCCACCGACCGACAAGCGGATCGCCGTGCAGCCTCTGGCCGCCTCCGCAGATGCGGGACCTGCTGCCAGCGTCCAGGGCGCCGATGCCCCGGGCAGCCAGCAGGACAGGCTGGCGGCCGCCCTCGGCAGCCAGGGCTTCTGGCTCAGCGTCGCCGCCTTCTTCGCCCTGGGGCTGGGGCTCGCCTTCACCCCCTGCGTCTTCCCCATGTATCCCATCCTGACCGGGATCATCGCGGGCGCGGGCCAGCGCCTCTCCACCCGCCGCGCCTTCCTGCTCTCCCTTGCCTATGTACAGGGGATGGCGATCACCTACACCCTGCTCGGACTGGTGGTGGCCTCGGCGGGCCTGCAATTCCAGGCGGCCCTGCAGCACCCCTATGTGCTGATCAGCCTCTCCGTCATGTTCGTGCTGCTGGCCCTCTCCATGTTCGGCCTCTACACCCTGCAACTGCCGAGCAGCCTGCAAACCCGGCTGTCCGGCCTCTCCAACCGCCAGCAGGGGGGATCCGTGGCCGGGGTCGCCATCATGGGCATGATCTCGGGGCTGGTCTGCTCCCCCTGCACCACGGCGCCGCTCTCGGGGGCCCTCATCTACGTGGCCCAGAGTGGCGACCTCTGGCTCGGTGGGGCGGCCCTCTATGCGCTGTCGCTGGGCATGGGGCTGCCCCTGCTGCTGCTCGGCACCTCGGGGGGCAGGCTGCTGCCCAAGGCCGGCGCCTGGATGGACGTGATCAAGCAACTCTTCGGCTTTGCGCTGCTGGCGGTCCCCGTCCTGCTGCTCTCCAGGCTCTGGAGCGATCAGATCACCACTCTCGCCTGGCTCGCCTGGGGGCTGGCGCTGTGCGCCTACCTCCACCACCACAACCAGCACCGCGTTCACTCGGTCGGCAGGAGCCTGGCCGGCTTCGCCCTGCTGCTGGCCATGATGAGTCTGGTGGTGGTGGGCAAGGATCTGCTGCTGCCCGCCCCCGGCGTCCAGGCCAGCGCCGAGACCCAGGCGCCGCAGTTCATCCGCATCAAGACCCGGGGCGATCTCGAGGCCCGGCTCGCCGACGCCCGCGGCAAGCCGGTGCTGCTCGACCTCTACGCCGACTGGTGCGTGGCCTGCAAGGAGTTCGAACACAAGACCTTCAGCGACCCCGAAGTGCGGGCCCGCTTCAAGGAGATGGTGCTGCTGCAGGCGGACGTCACCGCCAACGACGACGCCGACGTCGAGCTGCTCAACGGCCTCAACGTGCTGGGGCTGCCGACCCTGATCTTCTTCGACAGCGAGGGCAAGGAGCTCACGGGGCAGAGGATCACCGGCTTTATGGGGCCCGCCGAGTTCCTGGGCCAGCTGGACAGGTTGCGCTGAAGCGGGCTGGCCCGCACAACGGTGCGGGTCAGACCCCTTGATCGCTGATTTTCATGACCATCCCTTGTATATGACCAGCGCCATGGCAGAATTTGCCCTTTCCCGTCTCGCATCGTCCGGAGTTTTGATGAAAAAGTGGTTCATCCCATTGCTGGCCTGCTGGCTATACGGCTGCTACGGGGGGCCCGGTGAAGAGGCCATCCAGAACCAGGTGGCCGCCAGGCTGCAGGCCGACGCCGATGCCAGCCTGTTCGACATCAGCGACTTCGCCGTGCTCGGCAAGGAGGAGCGGATGGAGGGGGTCTATCTCGTCAGGGTGAGCTACCGGCTCCACTTCAAGCAGGGACTGGATCAGTTGCAGGTGCTGCACGATGAGGATCTGGTCTATGACAGGGTAGGCCCCTTCCAGCAGGAGATGGGGCTGATGGAGCTGGAGCGCAAATATGGCGACTTCGAGGCAGGCCAGGTGCTGGCGCAGGAGACCCAGGTCTGGATGATGAAGACGGAGCAGGGCTGGCGCCTCGCCGAGCCCGACCCCGCGCAGCAGGGGTAAGGCCTACAGCAGATCCTTCAGCCGGTACCACAGCATCCCGAGCGCCAGCAGCGGGGAGCGCAGCGCCGGCCCGCCGGGGAAAGTCATGTGGGGTACCCGGCTGAACAGATCGAAACCCCTGCTCTCGCCCCGTATTGCCTCCGCCACCAGCTTGCCCGCCATGTGGGTGGCGTTGAGCCCGTGGCCCGAATAGGCCTGGGCATAGAAGACGTTGGGGTGATCGGTCAGGCGACCGATCTGGGGCAACCGGTTGGCCCCTATCCCTATCATGCCTCCCCACTGGAACTCGATGGCGGTGTCCGCGAGCTCCGGGAAGACCCGCAGCAGCTTGGGCAGCATAAAGGCCTTGATATCGCGGGGGTCACGGCCCGAGTAGTTGCAGGCCCCGCCAAACAGCAGGCGACCGTCGGCCGACAACCGATAGTAGTCGAGCGCCACGTTCTGATCGCACACCGCCATGTTCTGCGGCAACAGCCGCTGGCGCAGCCGCTTCTCCAGTACCTGGGTGGCGAGGATGTAGGAGCCCGCCGGCAGCACCTTGCCCCCGAGCACGGGCTGGAGGTCGCCTAGATAGGCGTTGCAGCCGATCACCAGGTAGTCGGCGCTGACCCGACCGTGGGCCGTGGTGACCCGCACCCGATCGCCGTGGTCGATATGGGTGACCCTGGACTGCTCGAACAGGGCCACCCCCAGGCTCTGGGCGGCCCGCGCCTCGCCGAGGGCCAGGTTGAGGGGGTGCAGGTGGCCTGATCCCATGTCGATCATGCCGCCGATGTAGCGATCCGACCCCACCACTGTGTGGATCTCCTCCCTGGGGACCATCTTCAGCTCGTGCCGGTAGCCCAGGCTCGCCAGATGTTCGGCGTCCTCCTCGAATCCCTTCAGGTGGCGCGCCTTGGTGGCGAGGTCGCAGTATCCCCAGGTGAGATCGCAGTCGATGTTGAAGCGCTCGACCCGCTCGCGCACCAGTTGCACCGCCTCCAGCCCCATCAGATCCAGCTCGCGTACCCCGTCTTCGCCGATCCAGCGGGCAAACTGGCTGGTGTCGTGGCCGATACCGCGAATGAGCTGGCCGCCGTTGCGCCCCGAGGCGCCCCAGCCGATGCGATTGGCCTCCAGCAGCACCACCTTGTAGCCCGCCTCGGCCAGGTTGATGGCGGTGTTGAGGCCGGTGAAGCCGCCACCTATGATGCAGACGTCCGCATCCAGCTCACCGCTGAGCTCGGGCCACTGCCGATGGTCGTTGCGGGTGGCCGCGTAATAGGAGGCCACGTGTTCCTGATATCCCTGTCTTCCTGTCTGCATGCTCAGCATCCTGCCTGGTTGCATTCGTTTACTAAATTAAACGGGTGTCATCGATAATACCCAGCCCCTGGCTGGCAATCCAGCCTGCCGGGATCACAGAAACGCAAAAGGTGTCCCGAAGGACACCCTGTCGCGAGCGGGCCACCGTCGTGATCCGCCTTCATGCAAAAGGCGCCCCGCGGGGGCGCCTTTTCATGCAATCACGGGACTGTAACGAATTACAGAACGTTGATGGCGTTCAGATCGGAGAAGGCTTTCTCCAGACGAGCGATCATGGAAGTCTGACCTTCACGCAGCCATACGCGCGGGTCGTAGTACTTCTTGTTCGGCTTGTCCGCGCCTTCCGGGTTGCCCAGCTGGCCTTGCAGGTAGGCTTCGTTCTTCTTGTAGAAGTTCAGCAGACCTTCCCAGGTCGCCCACTGGGTGTCGGTGTCGATGTTCATCTTCACCACGCCGTAGGAGATGGATTCGCGGATCTCTTCCAGGGTGGAACCTGAGCCACCGTGGAACACGAAGTCCAGGGACTTGGCCGGGATACCGAACTTCTCGGAGACGTACTTCTGGGAGGCGTCCAGGATGGACGGGGTCAGCTTGACGTTACCCGGCTTGTAGACACCGTGCACGTTGCCGAAGGAGGCAGCGATGGTGAAGCGCGGGCTGATCTTGGACAGACGCTCGTAGGCGTAGGCCACGTCTTCCGGCTGGGTGTACAGGGCGGACTGGTCCATGTGGCTGTTGTCCACACCGTCTTCCTCGCCACCGGTGCAGCCCAGTTCCAGCTCCAGAGTCATGTTCATCTTGGCCATGCGGGTCAGGTACTCGCAGCAGATGTCGATGTTCTCTTCCAGAGACTCTTCGGACAGGTCCAGCATGTGGGAGGAGAACAGCGGCTTGCCGGTCTCGGCGAAGTGCTTCTCACCGGCTTCCAGCAGGCCGTCGATCCATGGCAGCAGCTTCTTGGCGGCGTGGTCGGTGTGCAGGATCACGGGAACACCGTAGGCTTCGGCCACGGCGTGCACGTGCTTGGCACCGGAGATGGCACCGATGATGGCGGCTTTCTGGCCTTCCAGCTTCAGACCCTTGCCGGCGGTGAACACGGCACCACCGTTGGAGAACTGCACGATGACCGGGGCTTTCACCTTGGCGGCAGCTTCCAGCACGGCGTTGACGGAGTCGGTACCGACGCAGTTGACGGCCGGCAGAGCGAAGCCGTTTTCCTTGGCGATGGCGAACACTTTCTGAACGTCATCACCAGTGATCACGCCGGGTTTTACGAAGTCGAAAATTTTCTTAGACATGTTTAATCGTCCTGTCTCGTATGCCGTTAATAAAAAGTGGGGGGTTCATCATGAACCGGCACAGCGGCCACATGATAAACGAAACGGGAGGCTTTTGCCCCCCGTCCCGGGTCAATTAGGCTTTGGCGCGCTCTTCCAGAATCGCGACGGCCGGCAGTACCTTGCCTTCCACGAACTCCAGGAAGGCGCCGCCGCCGGTGGAGATGTAGGAGACCTTGTCGGCGATGCCGAACTTGTCGATGGCAGCCAGGGTGTCACCACCACCAGCGATGGAGAAGGCCGGGGATTCGGCGATGGCGCGCGCGATCACCTCGGTGCCCTTGGCGAACTGGTCGAACTCGAACACGCCGACCGGGCCGTTCCACAGGATGGTCTTGGCGTTCATGATGATGTCGGCCAGGGCCTTGGCGGAATCCGGGCCGATGTCGAAGATCATGTCGCCGTCGGTCACGTCGGACACGGACTTGATGGTAGCCGGAGTGGACTCGGAGAACTCGGCACCCACGACCACGTCGGTGGTCACCGGAATGTTGGTCTCGGCAGCCAGCTTCTTGGCGGTGTCGATCAGGTCGTGCTCGCACAGGGACTTGCCGACGTTGTGACCGGCAGCGGCGATGAAGGTGTTGGCGATGCCGCCACCGACGACCAGCTGGTCAGCGATCTTGGAGAGAGACTCCAGCACGGTCAGCTTGGTGGAGACCTTGGAGCCGCCGACGATGGCAACCATGGGGCGCTCGGGCTTCAGCATGGCCTTGCCCAGGGCTTCCAGCTCACCGGCCAGCAGGGGACCAGCACAGGCGACCGGCGCGAACTGGGCCACACCGTAGGTGGAACCTTCGGCGCGGTGAGCGGTACCGAACGCATCCATGACGAAGACGTCACACAGGGCGGCGTATTTTTTGGCCAGCTCTTCGGTGTTCTTCTTCTCGCCCTTGTTGAAGCGGCAGTTTTCCAGCACGACCAGCTCACCGGCGGCGACGTCTACGCCATCCAGGTAATCCTTGGCCAGGCGAACCGGGCAGGACAGAGCGTCTTTCAGATAGTTGACGACCGGAGCCAGGGAGAATTCTTCGTTGTATTCACCCTCGGTCGGACGACCCAGGTGGGAGGTGATCATCAGCTTGGCGCCCTTTTCCAGAGCCAGCTTGATGGTCGGCAGGGTAGCGACGATACGTGCATCGGAAGTGACCTTGCCGTCTTTTACCGGCACGTTCAGGTCAGCACGGATCAGAACGCGTTTGCCCGCCAGATCCAGGTCGGTCATCTTGATAACAGACATATTCAGTCCTCTATATATTTTCAGGTAATGTTAAAAAAACAGTAACCTTGCACCCGTGCAGGCTCTCAGCCTGCGGCCATCATGGCCCGGGTGGTATCCAGCATCCGATTCGCGAAGCCCCATTCGTTATCGCACCACATCAGCATCTTGACGAGGTTGGCATCGCTGACCCGGGTCTGGGTACCATCGATGATGCAGGAGTGTGCATCATGATTAAAGTCTACGGAGACCAGGGGTTCTTCCGTGTAGTCCAGAATACCGTGTAATGTACCTCTGGATGCCCGTTGCAGGGCTTGATTTACGTCACTAACTGTCACTTTTTTACGAACAGTAATGCTCAGATCCATGGCGGTTACATTGATGGTCGGCACCCGTACCGCGATCGCCTCGAACTTGCCGGCGAAGTGCGGCAGGATCCGCTCCAGCCCCTTGGCCAGCTTGGTATCCACCGGGATGATGGACTGGCTGGCAGCCCGGGTTCGACGCAAGTCGCCGTGGTAGGCATCGATGACTTGCTGATCGTGCATGGCTGAATGAATTGTCGTAATAGTACCACAATTTATCTCGAATTCTCGATGCAATGTTTCTATCACCGGTACCACGCAGTTGGTGGTGCAGGAGGCGTTGGAGACGATCCGCTCCCTGCCCGTCAGCACCTGGTGGTTGACCCCGTAGACTATGGTGGCATCCACGTCCGCATCCGCCGGATGGGAGAAGAGCACCTTGCCCGCCCCCGCTCCCAGATGCAGCTCGGCATCGGCGCGGGAGCCGAACACCCCGGTGCAGTCCAGCACCACGTCCACCCCCAGCGCCCGCCAGGGTAGCCGCGACGGATCCCGCTCCGCAAACAGGGAGATGAGATCCTCCCCCACCAGCATGCTGTTGCCCGCGAGCTGTACCGGGTAGCGGAAACGACCGTGACTGGTGTCAAAGCGGGTCAGGTGCACCATGGCCTCGGGGGCGGCCAGCTCGTTGATGGCCACTATCTTGATTTGCTTGTCGCGGCCGCTCTCGTAGAGGGCCCGCAGCACGTTGCGGCCGATGCGGCCGTACCCGTTGATGGCGATCTTGATCATGAAAACTCTGGGTCCTTACCTGCGACAAAGGGACGAACGAAGAGGCGGCTCACGAGAGCAGCGCCTCCCGGAAGACGCCGCGGGCCAGCAGCGCGGCGCCGAACACCCCGGCACTGTCCCCCAGGGACGGCGCTATGATGGGCGTAGCGAAACGAGGGTTGAAGAGGAAGGGCAGTATGGTTTCCCGTCCGGCCCGATAGAGGCTCTGCACGTTGCCCACCCCGCCGCCGATGACGATGACGTCCGGATCCAGGATGTTGACCACGTTGGCGAGCGCCTGGCCAAACAGCAGGTGCAGACGGTCCATGGTGAGTCTGGCGACATGGTCATGGGCGCTGGCTGCCGCGATTTGGGCCAGGGGCAGGCGACGTTTTGCCTTGGCCTCGTACCAGGCCTCCAGGGCCGGGCCGCTGATGAAGGTCTCGACGCAGCCGCGCTTGCCGCAGTAGCACTCGGGGCCGTCCGGTGAGAGCACGTTGTGGCCCCACTCCCCGGCGATGCCGTGGTGGCCGTTGAGGATCTGGCCGTTGATGACGATGCCGGAGCCCACCCCGGTGCCCATGATGATGCCGAACACCACGCGGGCCGAGGGATGGTGCTGGCGCACCGCGCCGAGATGGGTTTCCGCCAGGGCGAAGCAGTTCGCGTCGTTGGCGATCAGCACGGGCACGCCGAGTCGGCGCTCCAGATCCTCCTTGAACGGCTTGCCGTTGAGCTCGGTGGTGTTGCAGTTCTTCATCAACCCGGTCTGGGGATCCCGTGCCCCTGGCGTGCCCATACCGATGACGGCGGGCCGCTGGCCGAGCCGCTCGGCGCACTCGTCCACCAGTTTCGCGATCTGGCCGATCATGTGCTGATAACCGCCATGGCGTTCCGTGGGGATGCGGTGACGCAGCAACACCTCGTCACCCTCGAGCACCACGCACTCGCACTTGGTCCCGCCAAGGTCGATGCCCCAATCCCACGCACTCTTGCCCATCCTGCCTCCTGCCATGTTCTGCGACGCCGCCACTCATCGACAGCATGCGCGCCCGCCCATCCCGTCCGTGACCCTGCTCAGTGGTGGTGCAGTGTAACCCGAGCGGCGGCCAGGATGCAGCCCCCACAGGCACAGGCAGCAAAACGGGGCCTCCAGGCCCCGTTCTCATCGCGCTCTTTGCCGCTCTCAGCGGCCGTGGTAGCGGGCCGACAACTCGTGCACCGCGTTCACGAAGACCCCGGCGTGCTCGGGATCCACGTCCTGATGGATGCCGTGACCCAGGTTGAAGACGTGGCCGTTGCCGCTGCCAAAGCCGGCCAGGATGGAGGCGACCTCCTCGCGAATGCGATCCGGCGTGGCGTAAAGCATGGAGGGATCCATGTTGCCCTGCAGCGCCACCTTGTCGCCGACCCGGCGTTTGGCGTCCGCGATGTCGGTGGTCCAGTCCAGCCCCAGGGCGTCGCAGCCGGTGGCGGCGATCTGCTCCAGCCACTGGCCACCGTTCTTGGTGAACAGGGTGACCGGCACGCGGCGGCCCTCATTTTCACGGATCAGGCCATCGACGATCTTGTGCATGTACTGCAGGGAGAAATCGCGGTAGTCGCGCGGGGTGAGCACGCCGCCCCAGGTGTCGAACACCATGACGGACTGGGCACCCGCCCTGATCTGGGCGTTGAGATAGGCGATGACGCTGTCCGCCAGCTTGTCGAGCAGCAGGTGCAGCGTCATGGGCTCGGCGTACATCATCTGCTTGATCTTGGTGAACGCCTTGGAGCTGCCTCCCTCCACCATGTAGGTGGCGAGCGTCCAGGGACTGCCGGAGAAGCCGATGAGGGGCACCTCGCCCTTGAGCTCGCGGCGGATGGTGCGCACCGCGTTCATCACGTAGCCGAGCTCGTCTTCCGGATCCGGCACCGGCAGCGCCTGCACGTCCGCCATGGAGGTGATCGGGCGCTCGAAGCGCGGGCCTTCCCCGTGCTCGAAGTAGAGACCCAGCCCCATGGCGTCGGGCACGGTCAGGATGTCGGAGAAGAGGATGGCGGCATCGAGCGGATAGCGGCGCAGCGGCTGCAGGGTGACCTCGCAGGCCAGCTCGGCGTTGCGGCACAGGGACATGAAGTCCCCCGCGACGGCGCGGGTCGCCTTGTATTCCGGCAGGTAGCGGCCGGCCTGACGCATCATCCATACCGGGGTCATGTCCACATCCTGGCGCAGCAGGGCGCGCAGGTATCGATCGTTCTTCAGCTCTTTCATCCCAGTTCCTGAGTCATCTCACGCATAAAATGGCGGACATGATACCACTTTGTGCAAGGCTGAGGGCGGCCCAAAGGTGCCGTAGGGCCGTCCGAGTGCAAAGATGTGAAGGGGCGCAAACAAGGGCCTGCTTTTCAACACCGTCAACGGGTCTCGCTCAGCGTCTGCTCGATAAGCCGCCGCGCTATGGTGCCCTGGGGGGGCAAGCGCGGCAGCCGGTCGGCTTCGAAGAAACCGGCGGCCACCAGCTCCTCATCCTGCACCTTGATCTCGCCGCTCTCGTAGTCGGCGGTGAAGCCCATCATCAGGCTGTGGGGGAAGGGCCAGGGCTGGCTCGCCACGTAGCGCACGTTGCGCACCCGGATGCCGCTCTCCTCGAACACCTCCCGCGCCACGCACTGCTCGAGGTTCTCCCCCGCCTCCACGAAGCCGGCCAGCACGGTATACATGGGATCCTCGGCCTGATAGTGGCGACGGTGGGCCGCCAGCAGGATCGCGGGCCCCTTGCGCACCGCCACTATGATGCAGGGGGAGATGCGCGGATAGACGACGTGGCCGTGCCGGCACCCCTGCGCCCACTCCCCCGACTTCGGGGTCATGGGGGCGCCGCACTCGCCGCAGAAGCGATGGGTGCGGCGGAAAGTGGCGAGCTGCCAGGCGCGGCCGGCGAGGCGAAAGCCCTCCTCATCTCCCGCCACCATCAGCTGGCGCAGGGGAGTGGTCGCGTCCGTGTCGGTGCCGGGCCCCAGATCCAGCAGCAGGCAGGGCAGGCCGTCCCACTCGTCGAAACGCTCAAAGGCGGCGTGTTGCAGCCGGGCTGGCAGGCAGGTCTGAGGGCCCTGTGGAATGCGCCCCTGTTCATCCAGCAGGACGAGGTGATCGCCCCCCAGCACGAACCAGAGGGCCTGTTCGGTCGATGGCATAAGGTGAACGCTCTTGTTGAGAAGCCGTGCCGCGCACGGACAAGTGAGCCCATCTTACGACCGGGGGCGCCTTATGGCGACCCCGGCATGGTACATGGGAGGCCCCGGCCCAGAGGCTCCACCATACAAAAAGGGTCGCCATGGCGACCCTTTCTCTTCAACTACCCAGCCGGATCAGTTCATCCAGCGCTCGCTGCTCTTGCGACGGCGCGGCAGCATGGGCAGCAGGATGCCGAGCAGGATGCCGCCCCCCACCATGGCACCACCGCGGATGAACCAGTCCATCTGCATGTCGTGCTCCCGGTTGTCATAGCTCTGGGTCAGGGCGTCGTTCTGTTCCTTGAGGCTGCTCATCTCGGCGCTCTGGCTGTCGAGGCGGGCCTTGAGGTTGGCGATCTCCTGGCTCTGCTCGGCGATCTTGCCATCCTTCTCGGCGAAGCGGCGCTCGTTGTCGCCATTGAGGTTCAGCAACCTGGCCTTGGCCTCTTCCAGCTCTTTCTGGATCTGGGGCAGGCGCTCACGCAGGCTGACCTCCCCCTGCAACTCGCTGTTCTTGATCCAGCCTTCACGGCCACGACCGTCCACCACCTGGGTGAAACCGGCCTCCTGGTTCACCGCCTTGACCTCCAGCGGCTCACCGGCCTTGACGCTGCCGAGGATCCGGTACTGGGTACCCGGACCGTTGTGGATATAGGTAAAGATGTTGTCTGAAACATAGCGGGTATCGGCCAGTGCCTGTTGGGCACACAGGCAGATGAGGATCCCGAGAAGGGCGCGCATGGTCGGTCGATTCTCTTCGTTGGATTAGGTTGCAGGCCGAATGTTAAGCCGCCTGCGGGTCAAAGGACAAGCAAAGAAAAGCGCTCTCCCCCAGACTGAGAGCCGTCTCGCAGGGTCCTCCCGTCGTCACGCGACCATTCCAGACGTCGCAGGCTACTTCTGTTGCAGTGCCTTCACCTCGGCACGCAGGGCCTTCAGCTCCTGCAGCAGTTGCTCTTGCTGGGCATTGTAGTGGTGGCGCCACTTGTCGGTCTCACTGTCCTCCTTCTTGGGCTGCAGAAAGAGGCTAGCCATGAAACCGCTGAGGGCACTGAACAGGCCGACGCCGAAGATGATCATCAGGCTGGCCACGAAGCGCCCTTCCTCGGTTTGCGGCACTATATCCCCGTATCCTATGGTGGAGAGCGTCACCAGGGTCCACCAGAAAGCGTCATAGGTGTTGTGGATCTGGCTGCCGGGTTGACCTCCCTCGACCCAGTAGATCAGTGCCGTTCCTACTCCGATTTGCAGGAAGAAAAGCAGCAGTATGCCGGCCAGCCGGGTCTCATTTCGTTCCCTTCGCACGATAGCGAGTAGATTGGGACTGCTGCGCAACAGCTGAATGACCCTGTAGAGCTGGATCAGCCGTGCCCAGCGCAGTTGCTCCACCATGGGCAGGCTGCCAGGCAGATAGAACCAGTTGGTCTTGAAGAAGGCTCGCTTGTCGCTGGCACGGAACCAGCCATAAGCGAAGTGGGCGAGGAAGATGTAGCAGATCAGGCTGTCCAGATCATAAAAGAGGGAAAGCGTCTCGGGAGTGAAGTGTTCACTCCACAGCCAGCGGAGTCCCACCAGTACCACGGAGATGATGGAGAGCAGTGCCATCAGCAGATCCATGGCCCGCAGATGAGTTAAGTGATGTCGCATACATTTTCCAACTTTAAGCACGGTTCGAATTAATAAAAAGGAAGATAATGCCGATAGCCATGACGGCAAAGGAAAAATGGACGTTGAAAGGAGAGAGATTATGCAGTTGAACCCGCTGGAACGGCACATGAGCAATATCCGGCTGGTACCCAAAGTGGTGCTGCTCATGGTGTTCAGCACCCTGCTGTTGCTGGCCAAGCTCTGGTTCGATGCCAGCAATCTGGAGGCCACCCTGCTCAGCGAGGGCATCGATGCCACCATGGCCAACGCCATCGCCGATCGCCTGCTCTGGACCGGCGTGATGGAAACGGCGCTCATGGGGGTCATCTTCGTGGTACTGCTGCTGACCGGCTCCCGCCTCATGGTCAAGCAGGTGCACTATCTGGTGGGCCTGCTTGAGCGCTTCGCCCGCAAGGATCTCAGCTACAGCGTGCTGCTCAACTCCCGCGACGAGTTCGGCGACATCGCCAAGGCGGTCGCCCACTCCCAGGAGAACCTCAAGGAGGTGTTCGGCACCCAGCGTGTCGCCTGCAAGGAGCTCAACGACATCGCCTCCCAGGTGACCCTTTGCATGGAAGAGGCCAACGAGGCGATCAACGAGGAGTTCACCCAGATAGAGCAGCTCGCCAGCGCCATGAGCCAGATGGTGGGCGCCATCCGCGAGGTGGCCAGCCATGCGGAGCAGGCCTCCCACGCCACCTTCGAGGCCAGCGCCCTGGCCGAGGAGGGCAGCCGCTGCGTCGCCGCCACCGTCAACACCATCGACACCCTCTCCGGCAACATCCAGCGCTCCTCCACC
Organism: Aeromonas sp. R7-4; assembly: GCF_040908055.1. Classification (NCBI taxonomy): domain Bacteria; kingdom Pseudomonadati; phylum Pseudomonadota; class Gammaproteobacteria; order Aeromonadales; family Aeromonadaceae; genus Aeromonas; species Aeromonas sp. R7-4. The sequence goes on along the minus strand of NZ_JBFODA010000065.1, from coordinate 93,957 downwards.
GTGGTCAACGAGGTGGAGCACGGGGTCGATCGCATCGGCTCCGTGGTGGACACCATCCGCAGCATCTCGGAGCAGACCAACCTGCTGGCCCTCAATGCCGCCATCGAGGCCGCCCGCGCCGGCGAGGCGGGCCGCGGCTTCGCCGTGGTGGCCTCCGAGGTGCGCGAACTCGCGAACCGGGCCCAGGCCGCCACCGTCGAGATCCAGAAGATGATCGAGCAGTTGCAGGGCAACGCCCGCCAGGCCGTCGGCCTGATGGCCGAGAGCGTGCAGCAGGCGGACAAGGGGGTGGAGCAGGTGACCCAGGCCGGCGATCAGCTCGCCACCATAGTCCAGCGGGTACAGGGGGTGGCCGACATGAACCGCCAGATCGCCGCCGCCTCCGAGCAGCAGAGTTCGGTCGCCGAGGAGATGAATGCCAACCTGGAGCAGGTCAAGCAGGTGGTGGAAGGCTCAGTGGTGGTGCTGCGCGAACTCAAGGATGCCTCCGAACTGGTGGAACGCCACAGCCAGACCCTGGACGATCACATTCAGGCCTTCAAGCTGGCCTGACGACACCAGGCCGTTGCTATCAGAGGGCCCCGCAAAGGGCCTTCTGCATTCATGCCATGACAAAGACTCAGGACAGGTGGAACATCACCGCCAGACCCTGGATGATCATATCCAGGCCTTCACGCTGGCCTGACTTTCACGCCGCAATCCAGTTAGACTGGAAGGCCCCGCAAGGGGCCTCTCTTTTTTCACCACGGCAAGGAGCCAGGATGCAGACCGAAGCACATCAGCTGGAGATCAGCGACGACAAGGGACGACTCGACGTTCCGCTCATCCACCGTTTTCTCTCCGAGGAGGCCTACTGGAGCCTCGGCATCCCCCTCTCCACCGTGCAGCGGGCCATCAACCATTCGCTGTGCTTCGGGGGCTACCTCGGCGGCCGGCAGGTGGCCTTCGCCCGGGTCATCACGGACAAGGCCACCTTCGGCTATCTCTCCGACGTCTTCGTGCTGCCTGAGCACCGCGGCCGGGGCCACAGCAAGGCGCTGATGGCGGCCATCCTGGCCCATCCCGAGCTGCAGGGGCTGCGCCGTCTCTCCCTCGCCACCTCGGATGCCCACGGCCTCTATGCCGGCTTCGGCTTCGCGCCGCCGCGCACTCCGGGCAGCCTGATGGAAAAATACGACCCCGAGATCTATCGGCGCCCCTGAACCCGGCGGGCAACCGATAACCTTCGCCGGCTCACCTGTCGGACACCCGCGCTGTGACGCGGGTGTCCGACAGTGCTAGATTGGCAACCGGATTTTGATTCACTCTGCAGACCCGTCAACCACAAGGATGGCAACCGTGGCCCAGCACTCTCCCTCTTTCTCCGCCCTTTCCCCCTTGCTGCAGGAGCAGGCCCGGCGCCACTGGCAGCGGCTGCTCGACCTGGCACCCGACCATGGCGCCCTGCCGGAGCCCACCCGCCAGACCCTGCTGACCCTGTTCGGCCTCTCCGATTTCGTCGCCGACTCCCTTATCAAGCAGCCCGAGTTGCTGGGACCGCTGCTCGCCTCCGGCGATCTGGATCAGGCCGAACGCTGGCCCGCCTACGAGGGCGATCTCGCTGCCCTGCTCGTCGGGGTCACGGATGAAGAGGCGCTCAAGCGCATCCTGCGCCAGTTCAGACGCAGCCGCATGCTGGTGATCGCCTGGCGCGAGCTGCTGGGTCATGCGGCGGTGGAAGAGAGCTTCATCCATCTGACCAAGCTGGCCGATGCCCTCATCTGCGGTGCCCGCGACTGGCTCTACGCCAAGCAGTGCGACGAGCTCGGCACCCCGGTGGATGGCAACGGCGATCCCCAGCCCCTGCTGATCCTCGGCATGGGCAAGCTCGGCGGCGGCGAGCTGAACTTCTCATCGGACATCGACCTCATCTTCACCTTCCCGGAGAACGGCTACACCGTCGGCGGGCGGCGCGAGCTCGCCAACCAGCAGTTCTTCATCAAGCTCGGCCAGCGTCTCATCAACGCCCTGCACCAGAGCACGGTCGACGGCCAGGTGTTCCGGGTCGACATGCGACTGCGCCCCTTCGGCGATGCGGGGCCGCTCGCCATCTCCTTCGCCGCCATGGAGGACTACTACCAGCACCATGGACGCAACTGGGAGCGCTACGCCATGGTCAAGGCGCGGGTGCTGGGCCCCCAGTGCGAGCACGCCCAGGCCCTCACCGAGCTGCTGCGCCCCTTCGTGTTTCGCCGCTACATCGACTTCGGCGTCATCGACGGCCTGCGCCAGATGAAGGCGATGATCGCCGCCGAGGTGCGCCGCAAGGGGCTGGAGGGCAACATCAAGCTCGGCGCCGGGGGCATTCGCGAGGTGGAGTTCATCGCCCAGGCGCTGCAGCTCATCCGCGGCGGCCGCGAGCCCGCCTTGCGGGTGCGCCACCTGCCCGAGGCGATCGCGGCCATCGCCCGGTGCGGTGCCCTCGAGGGGGACCAGTGCGAGCGCCTGCTCGTGGCCTACCGCTTCTTGCGCCGGGTCGAGAATATCCTGCAGGAGATCGGCGATCAGCAGACCCAGACCCTGCCCACCGAGGAGCGGGATCGTCAGCGGCTGATCGCGTCCCTCGGCTTCGATGACTGGGCCGCCTTCATGGCCCACCTGGACGAGGAGATGGCCGCCGTCCACCGGGAGTTTGTCGCCGTGGTGGGGGAGGAAAAAGAGGCCCCCGCCCATCTGGAGCAGCTCTGGCTCGATCTCTGGCGCACCGAGCTCGACGCCGCCGAACTGGCGCACCTGCTGGCCGCCCAGGTGGTCGACCCCGCCCCGCTGTGCGCCGCCCTGCTGCGCTTCAAGGAGGAGTACAAGCGCCGTCAGGTCGGCCCCCAGGGGCGGATCGCCCTGGACTGGCTGATGCCGGAACTGCTGCGCCTGGTGGTGGCGAGCCGCGAGCCCGCCCGTCTGTTCGAGCGGGTCTGCACCCTGCTGACCCGCATCTTCACCCGCAGCGCCTACCTGCAACTGCTGGCGGAAAACCCCGCCGCCCTGCGCCAGCTGGTGCGATTGTGTGACGAGAGCAACCTGGTCAGCGAGCAGCTCGCCCGCTACCCCATCTTGCTGGACGAGCTGCTGGATCCCCAGCACCTCTACCACCCCACGCCGCTGGATCAGTACAAGCCCCAGTTGCGCCAGTTCCTGCTGCGCATCCCCGAGGAGGATGTGGAGCAGCAGATGGAGGCGCTGCGCCAGTTCAAGCAGGTGCAGCTCTTGCGCATCGTCGCCGCCGACATCGCCGGCGCCCTGCCGTTGATGAAGGTGAGCGACCACCTCACCTGGCTGGCGGAGGCGATCACCGAGGAGGTGGTCAACCAGGCCTGGGCCCAGATGAGCGAGCGCTACGGGGTGCCCCCCGAGGTGGCACTGAGCGGCCAGCGCGGTTTCGCGGTGGTGGCCTACGGCAAGCTCGGCGGCATCGAGCTCGGTTACGGCTCGGATCTCGATCTGGTGTTCCTGCACGGCGGCGATCCCAACGGCCAGACCGACGGGCGCAAGCCCATCGACAGCCGCCAGTTCTACCTGCGCCTGGCCCAGCGGATCCTGCACCTGTTCAGCACCCGCACCCCGTCAGGGATCCTCTACGAGATCGACATGCGGCTGCGCCCCTCCGGCGACTCGGGGCTCCTGGTCTCGTCCCTGTCGGCCTACGAGCAGTACCAGCAAAACGAGGCCTGGACCTGGGAGCATCAGGCCCTGGTGCGGGCCCGCCCCATCTATGGCGATGATGCCGTGGTCGCCGACTTTGCCCGCATCCGCCGCGACGTACTGGCCAAGGAGCGCGACCTGCCGACCCTGGCCCGCGAGGTGCGGGAGATGCGCCAGAAGATGCGGGATCACCTGCTGAAAGCGGGCGAGGGAGAGTTCGACCTCAAGCAGTCCCCGGGCGGCATGGTGGACATCGAGTTCATCGCCCAGTACCTGGTGCTGGCCCACGCCTGCGGCGAGCCGGAGGCGCTGACCCGCTGGTCCGATAACGTGCGCATCTTCGACGAGTGCGTGATGGCGGGGGTATTGACCCTGGAGCAGGCAGAGGGGCTGAAACACGCCTACCTGGAGATACGCAACCTCGGCCATCGCCTCAACCTCTCGGAGATCTCCCGCAAGGTGGGGGACGACCAGCTGCCGCAAGAGCGGGGCCATGTACTGGCGGTCTGGCAGCAGCTGCTGGGGGAATAAGCAGAAGAAGGGGCGCCATGGCGCCCCTTCTCGTTGACGGGATCATGGTTGACGCTGGTTCAGCGCCCGCCAGCCACATCCATAAAGCTGCCGGTGACGTAGGAGGCCTCGTCCGACAGCAGCCAGGCGATGGCGGCCGCCACCTCACGGGGTTCGCCACCCCGTTGCAGCGGAATGGCCCCCTTGATCCTGTCCACCCGACCGGGCTCGCCGCCGTCCGCGTGCATCTCGGTGTAGATAAAGCCCGGACGCACCCCGTTGACCCGGATCCCCTGGGGCGCCACCTCCAGCGACAGCCCCCTGGTCAGCACGTCGACGGCCCCCTTGGCGGCGGCGTAGTCCACGTACTCCCCGGGGGAGCCCAGGCGCGCGGCGGCGGAAGAGACGTTGACGATGGCGCCCCCCGCCGTCATGCGGCGCACCGCCTCGCGACAGCAGAGAAAGCAGCCGGTGACATTGGTGGTCAGGGTCTGGTTGATGCGCTCGGCGCTCATCTCCAGCACCCGCATCTGCGGCTGCAGCCTGCCGGCGTTGTTCACCAGGTGGGTGACGGGGCCGAGCCGCGCGTCCATCTCCTCGAACAGGCGCACCACCTCGGCCTCCACGCCGACATCCGCCTGCACCGCGATGCACTCGACCGGATACCCCGCCCGGATCTCGGCCACCAGCGCCTCGGCCGCCGCCCTCTCCTGGCGATAGTTGAGGCACAGATGATACCCCTGCGCCGCCAGATGGCGGGCCGTCGCCGCCCCTATGCCCCGGCTGCCGCCGGTGATCAGCACCCGTTTGTTCATGAACCCTCCTGGTTCCCGGTGTCGATGACTGCCCCGGATAGTACCTCATCTTGCTGACCCAGCCTCTCCCCATGACGCCATGTTTCACAACAAAGAGCCCGCACGGGGCGGGCTCTTGTGGCAAGGCACGGAAGACGGGCTATTTGAACAGCCCCTTGAGCAGCTGATCCGCCGCCCCCTTGATCCCCTCGTCGTCGGCCTTGTCTCCCAGCAGTTTTTTCAGGCCTCGCTCGGCCTCCTTGCGGGCCTTCTCCTCCAGCACCTTGTTGTTGCTGAGCAGCGCCTTCACGTCGAGCCGGTAGCTCGGCGCCTGCCAGTGGCCACCGATGCGCACCGGTATGGTGATGTCCTTGAGCTCGTCCACGCTCTTGCCCCCCTGCCCCTTGCTGCTCTCCACCACGGAGGTGAGGAACAGGAAGTCCAGGGTCTCCGGCACCAGGGCGGTCTGACCCTGCCCCTTCACCCGCAGGGCGGGGGCGAAGAGCTGGATGTCGTCGCTCCTGGCAACCCCGTTGGCAATCTGGAAGCTGGCGGTGAGGGCACTGAAGTCGGTCTTACGCACCTCCTTCACCTGATCCGCCCCCTTGCCGGTCAGGGTGGCCCGCGCCTCGCGGATCATCTCCGCCAGGTTGATGCCGTGCAGGGCGCCGTCGCTCAGCCTGAGGCTGGCCTTGCCCTGCATCCGGCTGCGCAGCGCCTGCTCGGACAGTCCTGAGCCCTGCACCTCGACCTCCAGATCCCCCTTGCCTTCCAGCAGATCGGTCTGGGCCAGGGTCTGCAGCAGCGGCCGCACCTCGACCCCCTGCACCCGCTTGTGGACCTGATAGCGAGCCGGCTGCTGGCGGGCATCGAGCACGCCGATCGCCGTCACCTGACCACCGGCCACGCCGGCATTGAACTGCTTGAGGTTGAGCTCACCGCCGCTCAGGGCCAGTTGCAGGTCGACGGAGCTCAGGTCCAGGCCCTTCACCTTCAGGCCGCCCAGTTGCAATCGACCCGCCAGATCGACCAGTTTGAGAGCACTCAAATCAGGCTCTGCCGTGGACAGGGGCTGAGCCGAGGGGGCTGACTTGGCCGCTGCGCCCTGCTCACCCGCCGACACTGTGGCCGGTGCGGCAGAAGATGCGGCTGTCTTGGCCCCGTCCTGCTTGCCGAGCCAGGCGTCGAGATCCAGCTTCTCCCCCTTGAGATCGAACTCGACTCTGGGCACGGCCCCCAGCTGCACTGTGCCGTTGCCGCTCAGCAGGGCCTCATCCGCTCCCATCACCAGGTTGCTGAGGGTGACGGTCTGCTTATCCAGCTCGGCGCGAGCAAAGCCGGCGAGCTTGAGCTGCATCTGTGGGCGCGGCAGGCCCTCCCCGCTTAGCCTGGCGGCCAGCACGGCATCCGACAGCTCCAGCAGTTGCCGATTCTCGTCGAGGCGCGCCTTGAGGGTCCCCTCCAGCGTACCGGCCAGAGCCGGCTTGGCCACTTCTCCCTGGGCACCGTTCAGACTCAGGGTCAGGCTGCTCCACTCCCCCAGCGCCAGGCGATCCGCCTTGAGGGAGAAGGCATCGAGCCGCTGCGCCGGCTGGCTCAGGCTGCCGCTGAGGTTGAGATCCTTGAGCTCGCTCTTCATGGCCTCCCGGGCTGGTTTAAGCTGGGCCTGACCCTTGAGATCAAAGGCCAGATCCTCCTGGGCCCCCTTGGCGGCCAGGGTCACGGGCACCCACTCCCCCGGGGTCAACTGCCCCAGATCGAGATCCAGCCGGTCGAGCCGGGAGACGGCGCCGCTGCGATCGTCCCGCACCAGGGCGCTGGCATCCACCAGCGCGATGCCTTGCAGGCTGATCTGCCAGGGCTGCTCGTCGCTGGCGGGCGGGGTCGTCGTTGCGGCAGGCTCGGAGGTCGCCGCCTCCCCCTTGGGCTCGGCGGAGGCCTGGAGCAGATCCCTCAGGTTGGAGCTGCCGTCGGCCTTGGTCTGGATAAAGAGATGGGCACCGCTCAGGGTCACCTTGCCTATCTCCAGCCGATGGGAGAGCAGCGGCAGCAGGCCCACCGAGGCCTCACCCTGCTCGAAGCGCACCAGGTCGGGTTCGGCGAAACCGGCGGGGTTGCGCAGCGCCACCTTCTCCAGGGAGAGGCCGAGGCTTGGCCAGAAACGCCAGCCGATCGTCCCCTCCATCACCAGCTCGCGGCCCGTGCTCTTGCGCACCTGTTCCGCCAGCTGGGGCTTGAACTGATTGGGATCGATGAGGGACACCAGGGCGGCGATGGCCACCACGGCCGCCAGCGCCAGTCCCAGCAGGATGTAGATGATCTTCTTCACGACGGACTCCTTGAATGCGGATCTTGTGGCTGACTATACCACCGGGGGGATAACAGATGGGGCCCGTCTGTCAAAACAGGTTGCTGGCGAGACAGGGATGGTCGCAGCTAGTGCAGCCAGCGCAGCTCTTCCAACGCGCGGCAATAAAAAGGGCCCCGCAGGGCCCTGATGATAGTGGATGGCTGGCGCCCCTCTCGCCCGGATCAAGGCTGACGCGGCAACTGCTGATAGCCCATCTCGTACAGGGTGAAGGCATAGATGTCCGCGCTCTGCTCGATCAGTTTTGCCACCGGCGTCCCCGCCCCGTGCCCGGCATTGGTCTCGATGCGGATGAGCTGGGGATGGGGGCCGGCATCGTCGGCCTGCAGGGTGGCGGCGAACTTGAAGGAGTGGGCCGGCACCACCCGATCGTCGTGATCCGCCGTGGTCACCAGGGTCGAGGGGTAGCTGACCCCGGGCCGGACGTTGTGCAGGGGCGAGTAGCCCTTCAGGTAGTCGAACATCGCCTCGCTGTCGGCACTGGTACCGTAGTCATAGGCCCAGCCCGCCCCGGCGGTGAAGCTGTGGTAGCGCAGCATGTCGAGCACCCCCACCGCCGGCAGGGCGACCCGCATCAGATCCGGCCGCTGGGTCATCACGGCCCCCACCAGCAGACCGCCGTTGGAGCCACCGCGGATCGCCAGCCGATCGGTGCGGGTGTAGCCCTCGGCCTTGAGGTACTCGGCCGCCGCGATGAAATCGTCGAACACGTTCTGCTTGTTCTGCTGGGTGCCCGCCAGGTGCCAGGCCTGGCCGTACTCGCCGCCCCCGCGCAGGTTGGCCACCGCATAGACGCCCCCCAGATCCAGCCAGTTGGCCACCGACACGCTGAAGCTCGGAGTCAGGCTCACGTCGAAGCCGCCATAGCCGTAGAGGATGGTCGGGTTGCTGCCATCGAGTTTCAGCCCCTTGCGGTAGCTGATGATGAGCGGCACCCGGGTGCCGTCCTTGCTCTGGTAGAAGCGCTGCTCACAGACGTAATCCTCCGGCTTGAACGGCGCCGCCGAGGCGCGATAGAGACTGATGGCGCCGCTCTTTGGCTCGAACCGGTAGAGCGTGGGCGGCTGGGCATAGTGCTCGAAGCCGAAGTAGAGGGCGGGATCATCGTGCTTGCCGTTGAAGCCGCTGACGCTGCCAAGGCCGGGCAGCGCCACCTCGCGCACCCGCTTGCCTTCATAGTCGAACTGCTCGACCCGGGCGGTGGCATCCACCATGTACTCGGCGAACAGATAGCCGCTGCCGCTGTGCACCGTCAGCACCTGCTGACGCTCGGGGATGAGATCCCGCCAGCGGGCCGGCCCCGGGTTGGCGGCATCCACCGTCACCAGCCGGCGGTTGGGGGCGTCCCGGTTGGTCAGCAGGTAAAGGGTGCCGCCCTTGTTGTCCACCAGGCTCACGTCCGCGCCCAGATCTCCCTGCACCGTCAGCAGCGGCGCGTTCTCCTGGCTCAGATCCTTCACATAGAGGCGGTTGCCCGAGGTGGAGTTCGCCGCCGAGATGAGCAGGAAGCGGTCATCCTCGGTGACGGTCGCCCCCACGTAGCGGTGGTGCTGGGCCGGGATGGCGCCAAACACCAGCCGGTCCTCCTGCTGCGCCGTGCCGAGCCGGTGGAAATAGACCTTGTGCTGATCCGTCCTGGCCGACAGCTCGCTGCCATCTGGCTTGTCGTAGCTCGAGTAGAAGAAGCCCTCGTTGCCGAGCCAGCTGATGCCGCTGAACTTCACGTCCTTGAGGGGCGCCTCCAGCGGCTGTTTGCTCTCTACGTCCATCAGGTGGATCTCGCGCCAGTCGCTGCCCGCCAGCGATAAGGAGTAGGCCAGGATGCGGCCGTCCCGGGAGAAGCTCAGCTGGTCCAGCGCCGTGGTGCCGTCGGGGCTGAGGGTATTGGGATCGAGGAACACCTCGGCCGGCTTGCCCTCCTGCTGGCGCCACAGCACGTTCTGGTTCTGCAGGCCGTCGTTCTTGAAGAAGTAGTGGTAGCGCCCCTCGCGAAACGGCGCCCCCTCCTTGGCGTAGTTCCAGGACGAGGCCAATTGCTCCTTGATGGCGGCCCGATACGGGATCTGCGCCAGATAACCCTGAGTCACCCGGTTCTGGGCCTTGACCCAGGCCTCGGTCTCGGGGCTGCGGTCATCCTCCAGCCAGCGATAGGGGTCGGCCACGGCCTGGCCGAAGTAGTGATCCACCTGATCCCCCTGGCGGGTGACGGGGTAGTGAAGGCGCGCTTTCCCTGACATGGCATCCTCTCTGGTTGGCTGGCCGCTGCACGCACACAGCAGTGACAGGGCCAGCAGGCTGACAAAGGCTCGCATCGAGGCGGCTCCCTGCGGTTTGAGTGAAACGGGCAGGGTAACAAAGAGCGCCGGATGGCCCAACCCCCCGACCGGTGGCAGAGGGTGGCCCGCCGACAAAGGGGAGCCATATGAACTTTTTCGCTTAAGTTTGCCGCTTTATTTTGTTTGTTATCCGGCCCCTGGGTCACAGGATGGAATAAGACACCAGCCAACGTGAGCCATTCAGGATAAAGCATGCCGTACAGCTACCTATCACATCTGCGTTGCAGCAAGACCGGCGAGATGGTGGATGCCGATCAGCCCCAACAGCTGAGCCCGGTCGGTGCCCCCTTGCTGGCCAGCTACGACCTCGAGGCCCTGAAGCAGGCCTGGCACCCGGCCGCCCTGCTGGGTCGTCCCGCCAGCCTGTGGCGCTACCACGAGCTGCTGCCGGTGCGCGACCCCGCCCAGGTGGTCACCCTGGGGGAAGGCTTCACCCCCCTGTTGCCGCTGCCGCGCCTCGGCAAGCAGATCGGCATTCCGGATCTCTGGATGAAGGATGAGAGCGTCATCCCCACCGGCTCCTTCAAGGCCCGGGGCGCCGCGGTCGGCGTCTCCCGCGCCCGGGAACTCGGCGTCACCCACTTCGCCATGCCCACCAACGGCAACGCCGGGGCGGCATGGGCGCTGTACGGCGCCCGCGCCGGGCTGCGCAGCACCATAGTCATGCCCCAGGCAGCCCCCGCCATCACCAGGCTGGAGACCTCGCTGGCCGGCTCCCGCCTCTATCTGGTGGACGGCCTCATCAGCGACGCCGGCCGCCAGGTGGCCGAGGCGGTGGCCGAGCAGGGACTGTTCGATGCCTCCACCCTCAAGGAGCCCTATCGCATCGAGGGCAAGAAGACCATGGGGCTGGAGATCGCCGAGCAGCTCGGCTGGACCCTGCCAGACGTCATCCTCTACCCCACCGGCGGCGGGGTCGGGCTCATCGGCATCTACAAGGCGCTGCGGGAGTTGCAGGAGCTGGGCTGGGTCAAGGGGCCGCTGCCGCGACTGGTGGCGGTGCAGGCGAGCGGCTGCGCCCCCATCGTCCAGGCCTGGCAGCAGGGGGAGCGCGAATCGCGCTTCTGGCCCGACTCCCAGACCCTGGCATTTGGCATCAACGTGCCCAAGGCGCTGGGGGACTTTCTGGTGCTGGACGCCCTCTATCGCACCGAGGGCTGCGCCATAGCAGTGGATGATAGGGCCATCCAGGCAGAAATTCGCCAGCTCGCCGCGCGCGAAGGCTGCTTCGTCTGCCCGGAAGGGGCGGCCGCCTTCGCCGCCGCCCGCCAGTTGCGGGAGAGCGGCTGGATCCAGGGGGGCGAGCGGGTGGTGGTGCTCAACACAGGCGCCGGCATCAAGTACCCGGACGCCATCACAGTGCTGCCCCAACGGCTGCGCCGCGACGGGAGGATCCCGGCATGAGCTTCGACTGGTCCTTTGTCCTCACTACCCTGCCGGCCTTCGGCCAATCGGTCTGGGTCACCCTGCAGCTCGGCGCCATCGTGATCCTCACCGCCCTCGCCGTGGCCCTGCTCAATGTGGCGCTGCTCGGCCTGCGCCGGCCCTGGCTGAACCGGGTGATCCGCGCCTATGTGGAGCTGGCCCGCAACACGCCGCTCTTGATCCAGCTGTTCTTCCTCTACTTCGGGCTGCCGGCGCTCGGCATCTCGCTCTCCGGATTTGCCACGGCGGTGATCGCCATGACCTTCCTCGGCGGTGGCTACCTGACCGAGGCGCTGCGGGCCGGGGTGCAGGCGGTGCCCCCCAGCCAGCTGGAGGCAGGTCAGGCCATCGGCCTCTCCCGCTGGCAATTGCTGCGCCACGTTCAACTGCCCCAGGCCTGGCTCGCCAGCCTGCCGGCGCTCTTTGCCAACTTCATCTTTCTGCTCAAGGAGACCACCGTGGCCTCGGCGGTGGCGGTGCCCGAGCTGCTCTACACCACCAAGAACTACATCGCCCTCTACTACAAGACCTACGAGATGCTGGCGGTGCTGACCTTGATGTGCGTGCTGATCTTCCTGCCGCTGTCCCTTGCCCTGCGCGTCGTTGAAAGGAGGCTGCAATATGGTCAGTTCGGTCACTGAATCGCTGATGCAGGCATCGATCGTCCTGCTGCCACCATCCGACACCGATGCAGAGAAAAGGAGGGATCGATATGGTCAGTCCGGTCACTGAGCAGCTGACGCAGGCGCTGCCGCTGCTGGCGGTGGGCGCGGGCCAGACCCTCGCCATCTCGCTGCTCGCCATCCTGTTCGCCACCCTGGGCGGGGTCGGTTACGGCGTGCTGGCCCAGCAGGGGGGAAGGCTGACTCGGGGAGTGTTGCGAGTCTATCTGGAGCTGTTTCGGGTAGTGCCCGTGCTGGTCTGGCTCTACCTCTTCTTCTTCGGGCTGCCGATCTTCTTCGGCCTGGATATCCCGGCCTTCTGGTGCGCCGTGCTGGTGCTGGCCCTGTGGGGCGCCAGCGAGGTGGGCGAAGTGGTGCGCGGCGGCCTCAAGTCGCTCGCCCGCGGTCAGCAGGAGGCCGGTCTGGCGCTCGGGCTCTCCCGCTGGCAGCTCTATCGCCACGTGTTGCTGCCCCAGGCGCTACAACGGCTGACGCCGCCCACCATCAACATCCATACCCGCATCATCAAGACCAGCTCGCTGGCGGTGCTGATCGGGGTGGTGGAGGTGATCAAGGTGGGCCAGCAGATCATCGAGCGCACCTATGGCTCGCTGCTTATCTACGGTCTGCTGTTCCTGTTCTTTTTTCTGGTCTGCTATCCGCTCTCGCTCGTCTCGCGCCGGCTGGAGCAACAATGGGGTAATGCGGTATGACACCTCTGCTTGAGCTCAATGCTGTCAGCAAACAATTCGGCCAAAACCGGGTACTGGACGGGGTCAGCCTCACGGTGAACGCCGGGGAAGTGATCGTCATCCTGGGGCCGAGCGGCTGCGGCAAGAGCACCTTGCTGCGCACCCTCAACGGGCTCGAACCCATTCAGGGGGGCGAGATCCGCTTCGATGGCGTGCTGCTGGATGGTGCCACCGACTGGCGGCGGCTGCGCCAGCGGATCGGCATGGTGTTCCAGAGCTATCACCTCTTCCCCAACCTGACGGTGCTGGAGAACGTGCTGCTCGGCCCTCTGCAAGTACAGAAGCGGGAGCGGGCCGAGGCCCTGCTGCAGGCGGAAGAGCTGCTGACCCGGGTTGGCCTGTGGGAGCGGCGCCACGACTATCCGCGTCAGCTCTCCGGCGGCCAGCAGCAGCGCATCGCCATAGTGCGGGCCCTGTGCATGAACCCCCAGGTGATGCTGTTCGACGAGGTGACCGCTGCGCTGGACCCCGAGATGGTGCAGGAGGTGCTGGAGGTGATCCGGGATCTCGCCGGCAGCGGCATGACCCTGCTCATCGTCACCCACGAGCTGGCGTTCGCCCGGGCGGTGGCGGATCGCATCGTCTTCATGGACGGCGGCCACATCCTGGAACAGGCCGCCCCTCATCAATTTTTCGAGAACCCGCGCAGCCAGCGCGCACGCCAGTTCCTCGCCAAGTTTTCTTATACAAATGTCATCAAACGAAAGGAGTCAGCATGAAAAAAATCACCTCGGTTCTGTTTAGCGCCCTGATCGGCCTCGGCCTCGCCAGCGGCGGCGCCCAGGCGGCGGACGGTTCCCTTGCCAAGATCAAGGAACGCGACAAGCTCATCGTCGGCGTCTTCACCGACAAGCCCCCCTTCGGCTATGTGGACGAGAAGGGCAACTACGTGGGTTTCGACACCGATCTCGGTCGCCGCTTCGCCAAGGATCTGCTGGGGGACGAAAACAAGGTCGAGTTCGTGGCGGTGGAGCCCGCCAGCCGCATCCCCTTCCTGCAGAGCGACAAGGTGGACCTCATCCTCGCCAACATGACGGTGACCCCGGAGCGGCGTGAGGTGGTGGACTTCACCAACCCCAACCTCAAGGTCGCGGTGCAGGTGCTGGTGCCACAAGGGAGTCCGGCCAAGAAGCTCGACGATCTGGCCAGCAAGACCCTGATCGTGACCACCGGCACCACGGCGGACATCTGGCTGACCCGCAACCACCCGGACTGGAAGGTGCTCAAGTTCGAGAAGAATTCCGAATCCCTGCAGGCGCTGGCCCAGGGCCGTGGCGACGCCTACGCCCAGGACAACCTGGTGCTCTTCAGCTGGGCCAAGGAGAACCCGGGCTATCGGGTGCTGCCCGAGAAGCTGGGCTCGGAAGACCCCATAGCGCCGGCGGTGAAGAAGGGCAATATCGAGCTGCGTTACTGGGTCAACGACCGTCTCACCAAGCTGGGGGAAGAGAAGTACCTGCTGAAACTCTACGACCAGTATGTGCGCGACAAACTGAGCGCCGATACCGATCCCAACGACGTGATAGTGGAAGGAGGCAAGTGGCAGGGCTGAGCCTGCCGAGGGAAGTGCTGAGTGTGAAGTGTGTGATCTTTGGTTCCGTTGGTCCGCAAACCGCAAGGTTTGACCTTTCAGGCGTCCCCTCCGGGTGGCGCCTTTTTTTGTTTGCCAGACGGGTCGCCGGCTCTGTGAGCCAGCTCCCCCTGCCCGGGGGCTGTCTGTGCCATCCTCACAGACACGGCAACGAGAGGAGAACCCCATGTGGATAGAGGCCGAGCCCGTCTACGGCGCCCTGGTGTCCCTGGCCATCGGGCTCATCATCGGACTGGAGCGGGGCTGGCAGGTACGCCAGCTGGGTGACAACCAGCGCATCGCCGGGATGCGGACCTATGGCCTCATCGGCCTGCTCGGCGGGGTCTGCGCCCTGCTGCTGCCGACCCTGGGGCCCTGGCTGGCCCTGCTCGGCCTGCTGGCGGTGGTGATCGGCTGCGGCCTCTCGGTCTGGCTGGCCCAGCGCTGGCAAGGGGAGTTCGGTCTCACCAGCTCGGTGGCCATGGTGCTCACCTATTTGCTGGGGCTGATGTCGGTGCTGCAGAGCCCGAGCGAGGCGGTGGCCTGCGCCGTGCTGGCGGCGCTGCTGATGGGGCTCAAGGGCAAGATCCAGCAGGGCATGCTGTTTTTGAGCGAGACGGAATTCCACGCCACCCTGCGTTTCCTGCTCATCTCCCTGGTGCTGCTGCCCGTGCTGCCCGATGCGGAGATGGGCCCCCTCGATGCCTTCAACCCCTTCAAGATCTGGCTGATGGTGGTGATCATCGCGGGGATCTCGTTCTGTGGTCACTTCGCGGTGCGCCTGCTCGGCACCCGTGCCGGGCTGGTGCTCACCAGCATGCTGGCGGGGCTCGCCTCCTCCACCGCCCTCACCCTGCAATTTGCCCGCCTCAACAGGGAGCAGGGAGGTCTGGAGCGACTGCTGGCCACCGGCATCCTGCTGGCGGGGGCCACCATGTGGCTGCGGCTGCTGGTGCTGGTGCTGCTCATTCACGGCGAGCTGGCGATGCGCCTGGCCGCCCCCCTGCTGCTGCTGGCGGCCATCGTCTACGGCTTCGCCTTCTGGTTCTGGCGCCAGCGGGAGGAGATGACCGACAACCCGGTGCAGCCCAGGACCAGCAACCCGCTGGATCTTGCCACCGCCATCAAGTTCGGCCTGCTGCTGGCCCTCATCGGCTTCATGGCCACCCTGCTGCAGAGCAAGGTGGGTGACTCCGGGGTCTATCTGCTGGCGCTGGTCTCAGGCATCACGGATGTGGACGCCATCACCCTCTCCCTCTCCCAGCTCTCCCACAAGGAACTGGCCCTGGAGGTGGCCGCCCGGGGCATACTGCTCGCCGGCCTGGTCAACTCCCTGGTGAAGGGACTGCTGGCGCTGGTGATCGGCGGCCGCCGCCTGGGGCTCAGGGTCATGCTGCCCTACCTGCTCTCCGTCCTGCTGATCCTGCCCCTGGTCTGGCCGGCAGGATGACGGGGATCACCTCCCCGGGGTGACAGACTGACTCCCCTCCCCCTTGTCACGTATACTGCCCCCTCTTGCAGCACGAGGAGATGACCATGGCGAGCGATTGGGACGGGATTCTGGCGGGCGGCCCCCTCACCCAGACCGAGGAGATAGCGAACGACAGGATCCGCGGTCAGGCGCTGCTGGCACGACTCAACGCCTCCCCGGCAGGGGATCAACCCCTGCGCCAGCAGATCTGCGGCGAGCTGTTTGGCCACTGCCCCGACTCCTGCTGGATCAGCACCCCCTTCACCTGCGAATTCGGTCGCAACATCCACATCGGCGAGAAGACCTTCTTCAACTTCAACGTCACCATACTCGACGTGGGCGAGGTGCACATCGGCAGCCACGTGCTGCTGGCCCCCAACGTGCAGATCTACACCGCCACCCACAGCATGGATTTCCAGGAGCGGCGCAACTGGACCGCCTACAACAAGCCGGTACGCATCGGCGATGACTGCTGGATCGGTGGCGGCGCCATCATCTGCCCCGGCGTCACCATAGGGCCGCGCACCATCATAGGGGCCGGCGCCGTGGTGACCCGGGACATCCCTGCCGATTCGGTCGCCGTCGGCAATCCGGCTCGCGTGATCCGCACCTTAAGCCCGGGCGAGCCCCGGGATCCGGCGCTGCTGTCATGATGGTGCTGGCCCTGCTGCCCCTGGGCTGGGCCGGCTGGCTCGGGGTGCGGGACGCGAACTGGTGGCCGCTCGCCCTGATCCTGCTGATGAGCCTGCTGACCCTGGTCGCCTACGCCTGGGACAAGCGCCAGGCCATCCGCGGCGGCTGGCGCGTACCCGAGGCCCGCCTCCATCTGCTGGAGCTGCTCGGCGGCTGGCCCGGCGCCCTGGTGGCCCGCCAGTGGCTGCGCCACAAGACCCAGAAGGGGAGCTATCGCCTGCGGTTCTGGGCCATCGTCTGGGGGCAATTATTGCTGCTCGGGATCTGGCTCGGCTGGCCGCTCTGGCAGGGGTTCTGAACCACCAAGGCGGGCATTGCCGCCCATGGGCGGGTATGAGACAACGGAAGGCCGGGAGGTGATCTCTCCCGTTCAGGCATAGGCAAGGAGTCACTCATGACCATGTGGACAGGCATAGTCCTGATCGTCTTTATCAGCGTATTCTTCGGCTATCTCGGCAAGCGTGCCCGCTACCAGATGGGGGACGCCCGCATTACCGACCGTCTCGGCAAGCAGGACATGATCATCAAGGAGCTGCAGGAGCGGGTCGCCAACCTCGAGGCCATCATGCTGGAGGAGGAGAAGCGTCGGCCCTTCCGGGAACTGTGAGGCCAGTCCCGACAAAGACGGCAACCGATGTTGCCGTCTTTCGTTTCCGGTGCCGGGATCAGCACGACGCCGGCGGGGGCGGACTCTGCATCGCCTCCCCCAGCGCCTCCTGCCCGCGCTGCAACAGGGCAGCGATGGCCCCCTGCCGATCCGCCGCCTCCTTGTTCTGGCTCAGCTTGAACTTGCCCACCAGGCGGTCGATCTCGATTTCGATGCCCACCACGGCCGCCACCATGGCCTCCAGATAGTCGCGCGGCGCGTCCGCCATCTTCCAGGGCCTGGGCTCGGCGGCCTCCTGGGTGCGGGTCAGGGTGGCGAGCAGGCGTCGCACGAAGCGGACATCGTCCAGTACCCGAATGCGGCCATGGGCGTGCACCACGGCATAGTTCCAGGTCGGCACCTGCTGGTGATGCGCCTGCTTGCCCGGATACCAGTTGGGGGAGATATAGCCCTCGGCGGCCCGGAAGATCACCAGCACCTCGTCGCCGTCTTTCACCTCCTGCCAGAGCGGATTGTTGCGGGCAACATGGGCCCGCAGAACCCCTTGTCCCCCCTCCCCGGCATCCAGCTCGAACGGCAGATGGTTGGCGTCGAGCCCCAGCTCACCATGGGTGACCAGGGCCCCCAGAGGGTGGGCCCGGATCAGCTGATGCAGCGCAGCGGGCTCGGTGACGGCGAAATGGGGTGGCAGATACATAAGAGGTCCTTGGTTCTTGGTGGAGTGTCCGTACTAATCCCGTCGGTATGCTCCCGTGACGGGGAAGCATAGTCTCGAGTTTGCCTGCCGAGCACCACCGAAGAAAGCCCTGGTCGTCGTCGCTTGCTCAGGATGAAGGGATGCCCCTGGCCAGATAGCCGATGTGATAGGCATCGGCCCCTGCCGGCATCACTTGTGGGAGCGACGCCAAGAAATCCACCTCCAGCCATTGCCAGCGGGAGACGTCCCATCCGCTCAGCATGCTCTTGGTGGACAACGCCGCCAGGGGGTGATGGGCCGCTATGGGGGTGCGCCGCAAGATGACCACCCTGGCCCGCTCGAGCACCTCCATCTGCGGGGCTGACAGCAGATGCCAGGTCTCGATATGGGGCCAGCCGAAATGCCGGGTGAGCGCCGCGAATCCCTCGCTCACCAGGAAACGGTGCATCGCCTCGACACTCTGCCACACATAGAAGGGGGCATAGCGGTTCTCCTGCCCCGGCAGGGCCGCATCGTCCTGGCGGCTGTAGAGATAGGCCTTGAACAGCAGACCGGGAAAGCCGTCGAGCCTGGCGCCATTGCTGGCGATCCGCTGCTCGATCTGCGCCATGTCGTAGTCCGCCGGCAGGGTGAATCTGTAGTGCATGGCGATCATAAGATCACCCCCTGCCGGAACATCAGACCCCGTCCGAAGCTCCACGCCTCGGCATCAAGGCGCTCGGAGAGTCGGGGGGCAAGCTGCTCCAGGGCGGCGCGATCAGGAATATCGGGTGTCATGGCAACCTCCTTGGTGGATGCAGCCACTCTCGCCCACTGCTACAATTTAAAAAATCGAAATATTCAAGACCCATGATCCCGATTATAAGGACCATAATGTCACCCCTTCCCCCCTGCCTGGATCTCGATGCCCTGCGCAGCTACGTGCTGGGACTGGAGTGCGGCAGCTTTGCTCTGGCGGCGCAGCGGCTGTGCCGCTCCACCTCGGCGGTCAGCGCCCAGTTGAAGAAACTCGAACAGCAGTGCGGTACCGGGCTGGTCATGAAGCAGGGACGCCATCTGGTGCCGACGGCCAGCGGTGAGCGCCTGCTGGGCTACGCCAAGCGGCTGCTGGAGCTCAATGACGAAGCAGTGCGCGCCCTGAAAGGGGAGCTGCTGCAAGGGGAGATCAGGCTGGGGGTGCAGGAGGACTTCGGCGAATCTTTGCTCCCCGCCGTGCTGGGGCCCCTCTGTCGCCAGCACCCGACCCTGCGTATGACGACCCGCATCGATCGCAACGGGGCCCTGGTGCAGGGGATCAGGGAAGGCACCCTCGACATGGCTCTGGCCTGGCAACCGCAAGAGGACGGGGTGGATGCCCACCTCATCGACATAGTACAGTTGCAATGGATGGCTCACCCGGACGGGGAGATCAACCCGCTGCTGGCACGCGGGGAGCCCCTGCCCCTGGTGCTCTTCGATGCCCCCTGCCTGATGCGGGCACGGGCCATCCGGGCTCTCGACGAAGCCGGGATCCCCTGGCGGATCGCCTTCACCAGCCAGAGCCTCGGCGGTATCTGGGCCGCCGTGCAGGCCGGGCTCGGGATCACGGTGCGTTCCGCCATCGGCATGCCGGCCAGACTTGCCCCCCTGGGCGGCGTGCTGCCCTCACCGGGCACCTTGGGGGTCGTGCTGCTCGCTGCCAGCCATGAAACCGACGAGGCCCGGCGCCAGTTGCAACGCCTGCTCACGGACGTCGTGCATCAGGCCAGCGCCGGGCACAGGGGCTGAACATCTACTGGCCAGAGTGGACCACTCCAGTGAGGAGTGCGCATAAAAAAACGGCAACCCTGGGGTTGCCGTTTTTCTTGTGATGGCGCTGGCGCGTCGTGCGGATCAACCCGCCCGCTTGGCCAGCCACTGTTCGGCGGTGGTGAGAGCCGACTCGATCTGTTCCCTGGCGACGCCGCCCTTGGCGACCCGCTTGGCCAGGGTCGCCTCCAGCTCCAGGTTCGGGTAGACATCCTCCCCCACCACGGGGCTGAAGCGCTGGAACTCGGGGAGGGAGAGCTCCTCCAGGGGCTTCTTCACCCCGATCGCGTAGACCACGGTCTCGCCGACGATATGGTGCGCCTCGCGGAACGGGATGCCCTTGGCCACCAGGTAGTCCGCCAGCTCGGTGGCGTTGGCGTAGCCGCCCTGGGCCGCCGACTTGGTGCGCTCGCCATTGACCTTCAGATCGATCAGCACCAGGGCCGCCATGTCGAGGCAATCGTGCCAGGTATCCAAAGCATCGAACAGCCCTTCCTTGTCTTCCTGCATGTCCTTGTTGTAGGCCAGGGGCAGCGCCTTGAGGCTCATCAGCATGCCCATCTGGGCGCCCACCACCCGGCCTGTCTTGCCGCGAATGAGCTCGAGCGCGTCCGGGTTCTTCTTCTGGGGCATCAGCGACGAGCCGGAGGTGACGGCGTCGGACAGCTCGACAAAGCCCGCCTCGCCGGTGTTGTAGAAGATGAGGTCCTCGGCAAAGCGGGACAGGTGCGCCATGGACAGCGACGCCACGTGCATCAGCTCCACCACGTGATCCCGATCTGAGACCGAATCCAGGCTGTTGCGGGTGGCGCCACTGAAGCCCATGTCGAGCGCCAGCGCTTCGCGGTCGATGGCGTAGGCGGTGCCCGCCAGGGCGCCGCAGCCGAGCGGGCTGGTGTCGAGGCGCTTGAGGGCATCCTGCAGACGGGAGTGATCCCGCTCCAGCATCTCCACATAGGCCAGGGCCCAGTGGGCGTAGGTGACCGGCTGGGCCCGCTGCAGGTGGGTGTAGCCCGGCAGCACCGCGGCCTGGTTGGTACGGGCGGAGGCGACCAGCCCCTGTTGCAGAGCGGTGATGGCGCCGAGCAGCAGCTCGCCCTGGGCCTTGCACCAGAGTTTGAGGTCGGTGGCGACCTGATCGTTGCGCGAGCGGCCCGTGTGCAGCTTCTTGCCCAGGGTGCCGACGGCGTCGATCAGCTTGCCCTCGACCCAGGAGTGGATGTCTTCGGCATCCGAGCTCAGGATCTGCTCGGGATCCTGCTGCACCGAGGCGAGCAGCACCTCCATCGCCTGTTGCAGTTTTCCTTGCTCATCGGCGGTCAGCACGCCGACCTTGACCAGGGCGCGAGCCCAGGCCATGGAGCCCTGGATATCCTGCTCCGCCAAGCGGTAATCGAACCGCAGGGAATCGTTGAACTGCTTGAACCGGCTATCGGCTCCCTGACTGAAGCGTCCACCCCAAAGTGCCATACTGCTCTCCTTGAATGCGTTGCCGGCGGCGTCTTGCGCCGTCGAGCTTGAAATCTTGCCTTGTTTTCCTGCGAGCCTGTTATCTCACAGAAGCGGCCAGGGCGCAGCCGCTCTTGTCACACCCGATGATGATGGCAAAGGGCCTCTCTGCCTGTAAAAGAGGGGGCCATGCCCCCTCGAATCAACGGGTCACTGCGACGACTCAACCGTGGGTATGGTCGCCACCGATGGCCTGGTGCTGCTCCTTCATGGCGCGGATCCGGCTCGCCAGGGTGTAGAGACGGATAAAGCCTTCGGCGTGGCTCTGGTCGTACACCTCGTCGGCGCCGAAGGTGGCGAAGTCTTCGGAGTAGAGGCTGTTCGGCGACTTCTTCTGCACCGCGGTGACCTGACCCTTGTACATCTTCAGGATCACCTCGCCGTCCAGGTCCTCGGCGATGGCGTTGGCGGAGGCGACGATGGCCTTGCACAGCGGGGTGAACCAGCGACCGTCATACACCAGGTGGGAGAACTCGGCACCCAGCTTCTCCCGCCAGGCGCGGGTCGGTCTGTCCAGTACCAGCTCTTCCACGGC
Source organism: Aeromonas sp. R7-4 (assembly GCF_040908055.1). Taxonomy (NCBI): domain Bacteria; kingdom Pseudomonadati; phylum Pseudomonadota; class Gammaproteobacteria; order Aeromonadales; family Aeromonadaceae; genus Aeromonas; species Aeromonas sp. R7-4. The sequence goes on along the minus strand of NZ_JBFODA010000065.1, from coordinate 72,562 downwards.
GCGCAGTGCGGCGACCATGACGGTACCACCCGGGGTCTCGTAGCAGCCGCGGGACTTCATGCCCACCATGCGGTTCTCGGTGATGTCGACCCGGCCCACGCCGTGCTTGCCGGCACGCTCGTTCAGGGTGGTCAGGATCTGGTGCGGGGTCAGGGGCTGGTCATCCACGGCGACCACTTCGCCCTTGGCCACGGTCAGCTTGACGTATTCCGGCTCGTTCGGTGCCTGCTCGGCGGAGACGGTCCACTGCCAGACGGCTTCGGACGGCTCGTTCCAGGTGCTCTCCAGCTCGCCACCCTCGGTGGAGATGTGCCAGGCGTTGGCGTCACGGCTGTAGATCTTCTTCAGGGTCGCCTTGCAGGGGATGTTGCGGGCTTCCAGATAGGCCAGCAGATCTTCCCGGGAACGCATGTCCCACAACCGCCAGGGGGCGATCACTTTCAGTTGGGGAGCCAGGGCGGCCACCGCACCTTCGAACCGCACCTGGTCGTTGCCCTTGCCGGTGCAACCGTGGGAGATGGCATCGGCCCCTTCAGCCAGGGCGGCCTCGACCATGGCCTTGGCGATCACCGGACGGGCCATGGAGGTACCCAGCAGGTAGGTGCCTTCATAGACGGCGCCGGTCTTCAGGGTCGGGTAGACGTACTCCTTGACGAACTCTTCCCGCAGATCCTTGACGATGCACTTGACCGCGCCGGAGGCGATGGCCTTCTGCTCGATCCCTTCCAGATCGTCACGCTCCTGGCCCACGTCGGCGACGAAGGCGATGATCTCGGCGTCATAGTGCTCCTTCAGCCAGGGAATGATGGCCGAGGTATCCAGTCCGCCCGAGTAAGCCAGTACGATCTTGTTGATTCCGCTCATTTACTTCTCTCCATGATGATTCGATAAAAAGTGTGATTCCGGGTCGGTTGCCGGATTACTTCTGGCCCTGTCCGAACAGGGTCAGCAGCACGGCGTTCTGGATATGCATCCGGTTTTCTGCCTCATCCATGATGAGGGAGGCTGGGCCGTCCATGACCTCCGAGGTGATCTCCAGCTCCCGGTGCGCCGGCTGGCAGTGCAGCACGTGCTGGATGCCGGTGCGATCGAGCAGGGCCTGGTTGATCTGATAAGGCATGAAGATATCTTTTACCTGCTCCATTGGTGTGTTGTCACCCATGGAAACCCAGGTGTCGGTATAAACCACGTCAAAGCCTTCGATGGCACCCACGTCATCGCTGATGTTGATGTGCGCGCCGGACTGGGCCGCCAGCGCCTGGGCTTGCAGGAAGATCTGGGTGTCCGGGCCGTGGCCCTTGGGGCAGATCAGGGTCACGTCTGTGCCGAGGGTCGCCCCCAGCAGCAGCAGGGAGTGGCTGACGTTGTTGCCATCACCGAGGTAGGCGAGTTTCACCTTCGATAAATCGCTGTAATGCTCGGCGATGGTCATAAAGTCCGCCAGCCCCTGGCAGGGGTGGTAGAGATTGCACAGGCTGTTCACCACAGGCACCGAGCCGAACTCGGCCAGCTCGACCAGGGTCTGGTGATCGAACACCCGGGCGACGATGGCGTCGCACCAGCGGGACAGGTTGGCGGCGAAATCCTTCACCGACTCCCGCTTGCCCAGGGCGCCGTTCTGCTGGTCCAGGTAGACGCTGTGGCCGCCGAGCCGATTGATCCCGATGTCGAAGGTGACCCGGGTGCGCAGGGAGGGTTTCTCGAACAGGGTGACCACGCTCTTGCCGGCCAGGGCCTGGCTGTATTTCTTCGGATCCGCCTTGACCGCCTTGCCGAGCGCGATCAGCGCCTCGATCTGGGCCTTGCTTAAATCGCTGTCTTTCAGAAGATGTTGCATCGGATTGTCCTTTTCCCGGTGAAAATCAGATCGTGACCTGGGTGCCGACCGCACCGCCCGCCAGCAGCTTGAGCAGCTGATCCGGGTAGCGCCAGCTGGCGACACAGACCGGCTTGCCCAGGGTCTCGGCGGCGTGCAGGGCGGCCTTCACCTTGACCGCCATGCCATCGCTGATCACGCCCTTCTCCATCAGATCCAGCGCGGTCTGCTTGTCGAGCTGGGGCACCAGCTTGCCCTTGCCGTCCAGGATGCCGCTCACATCGGAGAGCATCACCAGATCGGCGCCGAGGGCCTCGGCAATCGCCGTGGCCGCCTGATCCGCGTTGACGTTCATCAGCTGACCTTCGGCGGTGATGCCGATGGAGCTCACCACAGGCAGCAGGCCCTGGCCCAGGATGGCGGCCACCAGCGCCGGGTTGCCCGGTTTGCAGTCACCGACCGCACCGAGATCCGGATCGAGCTGGGTCACCTGGCACAGACCGCCGTCGGCGAGGCAGAGCCCCACCGCCGGAATGCCGGTGGAGATGGCCTTGGCCATCATCATCTTGTTCGCGGTCCCGGCCAGGGCCCCGGCGATCACGGGGATCTGCTCGAACGGGGTCACCCGCAGGCCGTTCTTCTTGGTGGAGGTCATCCCCAGGCCCTTGAGCAGGTCATCCACCAGGCAGCCACCACCGTGCACCAGCACCAGGGGTCTGTGCTGATCGTCTAGGAAGCTTTTGAGGGTGGCGAACAGGGCGGTCAGGGCCTCGTCGTTCTCGATCAGGGCACCACCCAACTTGATTACCAGCGTCTGCTTGTCCATCTTCTCGATCCTTCCTTAAAGCGTTAAATCAGGCCGGTGGCCGGTTCAAAACCAAACTTGATATTTATGCACTGCATCGCCTGGGAGGCTGCGCCCTTGAGCAGGTTGTCGATGGCGGAGACCACCACCAGCATGTTGCCCTGCTGCTGCCAGGCGAGGTCGCAGTAAGGGGTGTTTGCCACGCCGCGGATGGAGGGCATCTGGCCGGTGAGGCGTACCAGGGGTTTGCCTTCATAGGCCTTGAGATAGGCCTGGTCTACCTGGGTCTGAGTCACGCCGTCCGCCAGTTGCACATAGATGGTGGCCAGGATGCCGCGCACATAGTTGCCGAGGTGGGGCTGGAACAGCACCCCCTTGCCGAGGTGATGGCTGATCTCCGGCTGGTGTCTGTGATTGAAGGTGCCGTAGGGGCTCAGGCTCACCTCGCAGAAGCTGGTGTTGATGGCCGCCTTGCGACCGGCCCCGGAGACACCGGAGACGGCGTTGATGATGGGCTGCCACTCTTTGGCAATCAGACCGGCCTGCTGCAGCGGCTTGAGGGCGCACAGGGAGGCGGTCGGGTAGCAGCCGGGCACGGCGATAAGCTGGGCCGCCTTGATGGCCTCGGCATTCCACTCAGCCAGACCGTAGACGGCCTGATCCAGCCACTGCTCGCTGTCGTGGGTAAAGCCGTAGAAGGAGGCGTAGAACCCCTGATCCTTGACCCGGAAGGCACCGGAGAGATCGAACACCGGCAGCCCCTTGGCCAGGAACTTGGGCGCGAGCTCGGCACTCACCTCGTGGGCGGTGGCCAGCAGCACCAGGTCGGCCTGGGTCAGGATCCGGGTCATGCCGTCGTCGTCCAGGGGCAGCAGCGGCTGATCCAGCTCGCCAACCCACTGGGGATGCAGGGAAGAGAAGCGCTTGTGGGCGTCCTGGCTGCCCGCCGACACATAGAGGCCGAACAGCTTGAGCTGTGGATGGTTCTGGACCAGTGCGGCCAGTTCGGCCCCCGCGTAGCCACTGGCACCGACGATAACGGTATTGAGCATGTTTGAGTATTCCAAGTCTGGGTTCGAAATTCGCAGCCTGCTGCTGCGGTGCAAGGGGTCGGCTATCGCCCCTTTGATGCAACGAGTGCGGAGGGGCAATTCAGGCGGATATGCGTCGTCGGTTACAGATCAGGTGACAGAACATTAACTTTCCCTTACAACTAGAGGCCATGTCGCTGAGCACTCGAATAGAATATTCATGCACTCACTTTGCATTTGTATTTTCTAACAGAAAGAACCCGGGGACGCAAGGAGGAGCTGATGGCCAATCTGGATTTTTTTTCACTTTATAAGAATATTATTGCGATTCCCTCTATCAGCAGCACGGATCCCCGCTGGGATCAGAGCAACGAGGCGGTGATCCGGCTGCTGGCCGACTGGTTCGGCCAGCTGGGCTTTCACTGCGAGGTGACGGCGCTGCCGGATCTGCCGGGCAAGTTCAACCTGGTGGCGACCCATGGCCAGGGCGAGGGGGGACTGCTGCTGGCGGGCCACACGGATACGGTGCCGTTCGACGAGGGGGCCTGGAACAAGGATCCCTTCAAGGTGACCGAGGAGGGCAACCGCCTGTATGGGCTCGGCACCATCGACATGAAGGGCTTCTTCGCCTTTATCGTGGAGGCGCTGAAGGAGATCGATCTCACTACCCTCAACAAGCCGCTGCGCATCCTGGCGACCGCCGACGAGGAGACCACCATGGCGGGGGCCCGCGCCATAGCCGCGGCCGCCGAGCTCAAGCCCGACTACGCGGTGATCGGGGAGCCCACCGGGCTGGTGCCCGTGGTGGCCCACAAGGGGCACATGTCCGAGGCTATTCGCATCACGGGGCGAAGCGGCCACAGTTCGGATCCCGCCAACGGCGTCAACGCCATGGAGATCATGCACAAGGCCATGGGGCAGGTGCTCAAACTGCAGCAGGATCTGAAGGAGAAGTACGCGGATCACCGCTTCGCCGTGCCCCAGCCGACCCTGAACCTGGGCTACATCCAGGGGGGCGATAGCCCGAACCGCATCTGCGGCTGCTGCGAGCTGCACATCGACATGAGGCCCACCCCGCAGGTGGGGCCGGACGAGCTGATGGGCATGCTCAAAGAGGCGCTCTCCCCCATCGAGATCCACCAGCCGGGCTGCCTGCACCTGCAGCACCTGCACGAGCCCATCCCGGCCTACGCCTGCGCGGACGACTCGGATCTGGTGCGCGAGGCCGAGCGGGTGAGCGGCCGGGCCGCCGAGTCCGTGAACTATTGCACCGAGGCCCCCTTTATCCAGCAGCTTGGTTGCGAGACCATCGTCATGGGCCCCGGCCACATCGCCCAGGCCCACCAGCCCGACGAATACCTGGATCTGTCGTTCGTCAAACCGACCACGGCGGTGCTGCAGCATCTGATCCGGCGCTTCTGCATCCAGCCGGGAGAATGTAAGTAAGTTACATGACATGCCGGGACGGGACAGGTGAGGGAAATACATCTTCTGAATCGGCTTGTTATTTGACCTTGCGCAGACAATCTGGGTAGATTGTCCCCCTAAGATGACGGAGCATATGTTGTAATCGCACAACAATAAGTGAGGTCGCCTCCCATCCCGGAAGGTCAGGAGGCACCAACAAAATAAGGATGTGGAATGAACGAAAAGTACGCCGCACTACGGGCCAACGTAGGCATGCTGGGCCAACTGCTGGGCAAGTCCATCAAGGATCATCAGGGGCAGGCCTTCCTCGACAAGATCGAGACCATTCGTCAACTGGCCAAGTCCTCCCGCAAGGGGAACGAGGCGGACAGAGAGCGCCTGCTCGAGACCCTGCGCACCCTCTCCGATGACGAGCTGTTGCCCGTGGCCCGTGCCTTCAGCCAGTTCCTCAACCTTGCCAACGTGGCGGAGCAGTTCCACACCATCTCCCGCCGCTGCGAAGAGCAGGTCTGCACCCCGGATCCGCTGGAGCAGATGTTCGACAAGCTGAAAGCCTCCAACCTGTCCCAGGAGGCCATCATCCAGGCCGTGCGCGAGCTGGACATCGATCTGGTGCTGACCGCCCACCCCACCGAGGTGACCCGTCGCACCCTGATCCACAAGCACGTGCAGCTCAACGACTGCCTGGAGGCGCTGGAACTCTCCGATCTGCTGCCCCGCGAGCGGGACAAGATCCTCAATCGCATCGAGCAGCTGGTCAACCAGGCCTGGCACACCAACGAGATCCGCGAACAGCGCCCGACCCCGGTGGACGAGGCCAAGTGGGGCTTCGCCGTGGTGGAGAACAGCCTGTGGCCGGCCATTCCCGAATTCATGCGCAATCTGGACGAGCGCCTGCAACACCACCTGGGTGTGCGGCTGCCGCTGGATGCCGCGCCGGTCAAGTTCACCTCCTGGATGGGCGGCGATCGCGACGGTAACCCCTTCGTCACCGCCAAGGTGACCGCCGAGGTGCTGGAGCTGGGCCGCTGGATGGCGGTGAGCCTGTTCTACAAGGACATCAAGGAGCTCACCTCCGAGCTCTCCATGGCCGACTGCACCGAGGCCGTGCGTGCCCGGGTCGGCGACAACCCCGAACCCTACCGCGCCCTGGTGCGCGAGCTGCGCGAGCAGCTGCGCGAGACCCAGGAGTTCCTGACCGCCAAGGTGCAGGGCCAGGCGAGCGAGAGCCGGGATCTGGTCAAGAGCACCGCCCAGCTGCGCGAACCCCTGGAGCTCTGCTACCACTCCCTGCACGCCTGCGGCATGGGCAACATCGCCGACGGCATGCTGCTGGACGTGCTGCGCAAGCTGGCCTGCTTCGGCATCCACCTGGTCAAGCTGGACATCCGCCAGGATGGCGAGCGCCACGGCCAGGTCTTCTCCGAGCTGACCCGCTACCTCGGCATGGGCGACTACGCCGAGTGGAGCGAGGAGGACAAGCAGGCCTTCCTGCTGCGCGAGCTGAACTCCCGCCGCCCCCTCATCCCGACCGACTGGGAGCCGAGCGACGAGACCCGCGAGACCATAGACACCTGCCGGGTGATCGCCGGTCACGACCCCGATGCGTTCGGCATCTACATCATCTCCATGGCCGGCGCGCCGTCCGACGTGCTGGCGGTGCAACTGCTGCTCAAAGAGGCTGGCTGCAAGTTCCGCATGCCGGTGGCCCCGCTGTTCGAGACCCAGGAAGACCTGATGGCGGGCACCGCCGTGATGGAGCGCCTGCTGTCGGTAGACTGGTATCGCGGTTACATCCAGGGCCGTCAGTATGTGATGATCGGCTACTCCGACTCCGCCAAGGACGCGGGCATGATGGCCGCCGGCTGGGCCCAGTATGCCGCCATGGAATCCCTGGTGGCCCTGGCCGAGGCCAACAACATCCGCCTCACCCTGTTCCATGGCCGTGGCGGCACCGTGGGTCGCGGCGGCGCCCCCGCCCATCAGGCGATCCTCTCCCAACCGCCGGGATCCCTGCGCGGCGGCCTGCGGGTCACCGAGCAAGGGGAGATGATCCGCTTCAAGTTCGGCCTGCCCAAGGTAGCCTTCCAGAGCCTCAACCTCTACACCAGCGCCGTGCTGGAGGGTAACCTGCTGCCACCGCCGAGGCCCAAGGAGAGCTGGCGCGCCGTGATGGAGCAGCTGGCCACCGTCTCCTGCGATCATTACCGCAGCATAGTGCGCGGTCACCCGGACTTCGTGCCCTACTTCCGCGCCGCCACCCCGGAGATGGAGCTCGGCAAGCTGCCGCTCGGTTCGCGCCCTGCCAAGCGCAAGCCCAACGGCGGCGTCGAGAGCCTGCGCGCCATCCCCTGGATCTTCGCCTGGACCCAGAACCGGCTGATGCTGCCGGCCTGGCTCGGCGCCCACAAGGGGCTGCAGCAGGCCATCGACGACGGCCAGAAGGCCGTGCTGGACGAGATGAGCCGCCAGTGGCCCTTCTTCCGCACCCGCCTCGAGATGCTGGAGATGGTGTTCCTCAAGGCCGATCTCTGGCTGGCGGAGTACTATGACACCCGCCTGGTGCCGGAGAATCTGTGGGCACTGGGCAGACAGCTGCGCCAGGAGCTTGCCGACTCCATCCAGGTGGTGCTGAAACTGCGCCCGCAGGGCGACCTGCTGGACGATCAGCCCTGGATCAAGGAGTCCATCAAGCTGCGCAACCCCTACACGGACCCGCTCAACGTGCTGCAGGTCGAGCTGCTTGGCCGCTCGCGCAACCACCCGGAGACCCTGCACCCCGAGCTGGATCAGGCGTTGATGGTCACCATCGCCGGCATCGCCGCCGGCATGCGCAACACGGGTTGATCCACCCCCTCAAGCGAAAGGGCGCCATATTGGCGCCCTTCTTGTTTCCAGTGCCCAGGCCTCCTAGGCAACCCGGTTGCGTCCCCAGCGCTTGGCCTCGTAGAGGCGCTGATCCACGCACTGCAGCCAGTCATCCATGCGGCGATAGCTCATCTGGTAGGGGGTCAGGCCCACGCTGATGGTGACGGCGATCGCCTGGCGCTGATAGGCGAAGCTGTGCTGCTCGACCAGTTGCCGGATGCGTTCCATGATGGCATGGGCCTCCTCCAGGGTCGTCCCCCGCAGCAGCATGATGAACTCCTCCCCGCCGAAGCGGGCCACCAGATCCTTGCTGCGCACCGCCTGCATCAGCAGGCTGGCGAGCGCCTCGAGCACGGCATCACCGGCAAGGTGGCCATGCTCGTCGTTGATCTGCTTGAAAAAATCGATGTCGATCAGGGCCAGGCAGCAGGCTTCTCCCTCGGCAGGGTGCTGCTGGATATGGTCCAGCAGCACCTTGGCCTGATGGAAGAAGCTGCTGCGGTTGGGCAGCTTGGTGAGAAAGTCGTGCTCGGCGTTGAAGCGCAGCACCCGCTCCATCCGGCTGCGTTCGTCCTCCAGATTGCGGGCGTGGATCAGGGTGCCCAGCGCAGTGGTGAGCGGTTCGAGCAGGGTGACCTGGGTCTCGTCGAAGCCGCCGGGACGGTTGGCCAGGGCGATCATCCCGATGGCCTCTCCCTTGTGGCGGATGGGAATGCCGAGGAAGCTGTCCAGATGGGGGTGGCCCCGGGGGGAGACGCCGCGGCTCGCCGGATGGCTCGGCAGATCGTTGCAGCACACCAGGGTATTGTGGGTCACCACATGGCCGAACAGGTTGTCCAGCTTGCTGAAGGTGAGGCCGCCCCGGTTCTGGCGTTGCTGCTCGTACCAGGCGTGGGTCTCCTCGTCCCAGGAGACGTTGGAGATGGAGGGGATGTAGAGGCTGGGCCGCCCCTCCTCGTACTGCATGATGCCGATGAAGCCATAGGAACTCTGGCTGACGCTCAGCAGCCGCTCGAAGATGGTGTCGCAGGCCGACCCCAGATTGCGGTCCAGCAGAAAACTCTGGTGGGCGGCTACGACGATGTCGAACAGCTGGCTCTGCTGTTCGACCCGTTGCTTGGCCAGCATCTCGGCCGTGATGTCGTGGGCCAGCTTGACCACCCCGAGCAGGGTCCCTGCCTCGTCGGTGACGGGCATGTAGGTGGCGTGGATCCAGAGGGTGTCGCCATTTTGCATGACGCGGCGAAACGCCCCCGAGTGGATCTCGCCCTTCAGCACCCCCCTGCCAGAAGCGTCCGTGCTCGGCGTGCAGTTCGGGTGGCAACAGCAGCAGATGGGACTGGCCCACCAACGCCTCCGGGGCATAGCCGAACATGCGGCAGAACAGCGGATTGACCGACACCATGCGGCCATCCAGATCGAACTCGACCATGCCGTAGGCCCGGTCGAGGGCGGTCAGCCGGGCCAGGGCCTCATAACGATCGAACGCGTCGATATCGCGAGAGCGGATTGCTGGGGTATTCATGGCTACGATTCCTTTCGATCGCCGTCGCATCGCGGTGGAATGCGGGAACAAGAGCTCAGATCATAGGATCCGGCATCCGGTTACGCTAACAGCGGCCCCCATGGGGGGAAAGGCTGACACTTGCCACATCTGGCTCCCGGGCGCAGACTGTCTGGCCTTGCCACGGTTCGAGGAGACCCCATGACACCCGCCATCAACCTGCTGAAGAAGCTGAAGATCCCCCACAAGCTCTACCCCTATGAGTGCGAGGCCCACGACGATTTCGGCAAGCATGCCGCGACCCAGCTCGGCCTGCCCGAGGCGCGCGTGTTCAAGACCCTGCTCGCCCATCACGACAAGCAGGCGGTGGTCGCCATAGTCCCGTCATCGGGCATGTGCAGCCTCAAGCAGCTCGCCAAGGCCACAGGTCTCAAGAAGGTGGAGATGATGAAGCCGGCGGAGGCCGAGAAGCTGACCGGCTACAAGGTGGGCGGCATCAGTCCGCTGGCCCAGAAGAAACTGCTGCCCACAGTACTGGACAACTCCGCCATGGCGTTTGACGAGATCCTGGTGAGCGGCGGCAAGCGCGGCCTCTCCGTCGGGGTGGCGCCCGAGGACATGGTGCGCCTGCTGCAGTGGATAGCGGCTCCCATCGGGGACCATCACGATTGAGCAGCGGCGTGCACGAGAGAGGCCCCGTCATCCGGGGCCTCTCTCGCGTCATGGGTCTGCCACGCTTATCAGTCTGCCGGACCGGCCACATCACCCCTGGCGCGGCAGGCGGCGGTCAGCTCGGAGAGCCGCAGCCGTTGGCGTCCGGTCTCGTCGAAGTTGGCATCGTCCAGCCAGCGCGCGAAGCAGCGCTGCAGGGCGGGCCACTCGCCGTCGATGACGGAGAACCAGGCCGTATCCCGGCTGTGTCCCTTGTCCACCCGCGCCTGGCGGAAGGTTCCCTCATAGCTGAAACCGAGGCGCAGCGCCGCCTGGCGCGAAGGCCAGTTGAGCGCGTTGCACTTCCACTCGTAGCGCCGGTATCCCAGGGCAAAGGCATTGGCCATCATCAGCGCCATGGCCGCCGTCGCCAGCCGCGACTGCTGCAGGGCCGGCGAGAAGTGCAGCCAGCCCACCTCCATGCTGCCCGCGGCGGGGTCGATGCGCAGGTAGCTGGCAAGCCCCAGCGCCCGATCGTTCCCCGCATCCTTGATCGCATAGAACTGGGGATCGGCCTTGGCGGCGACCCCTCGCAGCCAGGCCCCCATGGCCGCCTCGTCCGTGAAGGGGCCGCTGGTGAGATAGGTCCACATGGCCCCGCTGTCTGCACTGAATGACAGCCACAGATCGGCCAGGTGGCGCTCTGGATCGAGCGGTTCCAGGCGGCAGCCCCAGCCGCTCAGCACCCGATGAGGGGGGAACTCGGCGCCGCGCCACTCGGGGAGCGCCTGTCCCAGGGGCTGGCCAAAGCGGTTGATGACGGGGGCATCCCCCTTCGGGCAGGTATCAGCAGGCACAGGCGATCCCCCCCTCCAGCAAGACGCCGGGTTCGCTGCCGGTGGCGACGGCGAAACCGTCCTGGCGCCACCAGTGCAGGCCGCCGATCAGCTCCTTGACCTCGAATCCGAGCGCCGCCAGCTTGTAGGCCCCCTGGGTCGAGCCGTTGCAGCCGATGCCGTCGCAGTAGCAGACATAGACCCTGTCCCGCGCCAGCCCCGCTGTGGTGGCCGGGCTCATGGTACGGTGGGGGAAGGAGAGGGCACCGGGAATGTGCCCCTCGGCATAGTGCTCGGGGGAGCGGGTGTCGATGACCACTATGCGGCCCCCTTCACCCGCCTCCCCGGCCAGCAGGTCGGCGGCCAGATCCGCCGGGTCGGTACGAAACTTCAACTGGGCCTCGAAGAAGGCGCTGGCCTCCACGGGGCTCGCCACCCCGGTACGCAATACATGACTCATCCTGAATCTCCTTGTGATTAGAGCGCTATTTCTGTGGTGACGACTGTGTTGACCGAGTTGGCGATGAAGCACTCCTCGTGGGCCTGATGGTGCAGTTGCGCCAACTCGTCATAGGTGGGCTTGTGCTCGCCCCCAAAGACCACCCTGGGACGCAGGGTGACCCGGGTCATGGCGAGGCGGCCCTGCCCGTTCTCTGCCATGAGCCCGACCGCCTCGTCCCGGTAGCTCTCCACCAGATACCCCGCCCTCGCCGCCAGCCAGAGGAAGGTGAGCATGTGGCAACTGGAGAGGGCCGCGACGAAGGCTTCTTCCGGGTCCACGTGCTCGGCCACCGACCAGGGCAGAGGCACCACCTGGGGGGAAGAGGAGGCCGGCACCCTGACCCCGCCATCAAATGCCCACTCGTGGGCCCGGCTGTAACGCTGATCGACGAAGGGCTCGCCAGCCCCCCGCTGCCAGCTGATGGTGGCGCTGTATTCCGACATGCAGACTCCTTCTGTTGCCAATAGTGCCGCCAATGGGCGTCACTGCCTGTCCACCAATGTAGCGACAAAATGGCCTTGCCACGCCGACCAATTTCGCCAATATAGGCAGACCAATTTCATTCCGATGGAGCCCCTCATGACAGTGCTGCCCACGCTCTTCGCCAGCCAGGCACAGGGCGAGCTGCCACTCCACGAACAGCGGGTGCGCTCCCTGCGGGAAGCGATGTCCGGAGGGAGGGGTCACCTGCCCCAGCACGGAGGGGGCCAGCCATGACAGTTCTGCCGACTCTCTTTGCCAATCAACCGCACGGCGAGCTGCCACTCCACGAACAGCGGGTGCGCTCCCTGCGGGAAGCGATGTCCGGATGGAGGGGGCACCTGCCCCAGCACGGAGGGGGCCAGCCATGACTGTTCTGCCGACTCTCTTTGCCAATCAACCGCACGGCGAATTGCCGCTCCACGAACAGCTGGTGCGCACTCTTAGGGAAGCGATTCTGGCGGGCCACCTGCCCCTGCACGGCCGGCTGCCCGCGAGCCGCACCCTGGCCCGGGATCTCGGCGTCTCCCGCAGCACGGTGGAGCTGGCCTATGGCCGGCTGGAGGCGGAAGGCTATCTGGTGCGCAAGGTGGGGGCCGGCAGCTTCGTCGCCCTGGCGGCGGTGCGCCCCGCGCCGCGCCCGGCCCAGTCTGCGGCGGGCCTCTCCCGCCGTGGCCAGGAGATGGCCGACGGGGGGGCCTGCCACGACGTGCCCGAGGTGGGCCGCTCCTTTGCCTCCAGCCAGCCGGATCCCCGCCTCTTCCCCCAGGCGCTCTGGGGCCGACTGATGCAGCAGCAGTGGCGCGAGCGCGCCTGTGACTGGATGAATTACGGGGATCCGCAAGGGTTGCCCGCCCTTCGCACCGCCATCAGCAGCTACCTGGTGCAGTCCCGCGGCGTGGTGTGCGAGCCGGATCAGATCCTGATCCTCACCAGCTCCCAGCAGGGCATACTGCTGGCGACCCAGCTGCTCATCGACGCCGGCGACACCGTCTGGGTGGAGGACCCCGGCTATCCGGGGGCCCGCACCGCCATGGAGAGCGCCGGGGCCCGCATCCATCCGGTACCGGTGGACGAGGAGGGTCTGCAACCGGCGGGGGCTCACCCCAGGCCCAAGCTCATCTACTGCACCCCGGCCCACCAGTACCCCCTCGGCGTGCCCATGAGCCTGAGCCGCCGCATGGCGCTGCTGCGGGAGGCCGAGCGCCACGGCGCCTGGATCCTGGAAGATGACTACGACGGGGAGTACCAGTACGATCAGCGACCGCTTCCCGCCCTGCAGGGGCTGGACGGCCAGGGGCGGGTGCTCTATGTGGGCACCTTCAGCAAGGTGCTGTTCGGCTCGCTACGCCTCGCCTATCTGGTGCTGCCGCGCCCCTTGATGGAGGCCTTCAGCCGGGCCCGGGCCGCGGTCGATGGCCACAGCAACCAGTTCCAGCAGGCGGTCACGGCGGATTTCATCCGGGGCGGGCACTTCGCCACCCACCTGCGCCAGAGCCGCCTCGTCTACCAGAGCCGGCGGGACCTGCTGCTGGCGGAACTGGCCGAGCACTGTCCCGCCCTCACCCCCATCCACAGCGGTGCCGGCCTGCAGTGTGCCGTGCAGTTGCCCCCCGGCGGCGAGGCGCGCTGGACAGAGATCGCCAACACCAGGGGGCTGGGGCTGCGCCCCCTGCACCAGTTCCACCTCGCCGCCCCCGAGAGGGAGGGCTGGCTGCTCGGCTTCGCCAGCCTCGACAACCAGACCCTGCGCCAACTATGTCGCCACCTGGGTCAGCTCATGCGCTCCGTCTGACCACCCCCAACAGGTCAGAGGTGCCAGGGCCCGATAGCGCTGGGTCCACGGGGGAGGCCGCACTATACTGGGCGCAACGACGCTGCAGAACCCGGCCCAGATGCACCGACTCCTCTTCCTCCTCCTCGCGCTCACCCTCCCGTCCTCCCCGATGGCGGCCACCCGATACACGCTGATCGGCCCGGAAAGCAGTGAGGATGCCCGCATGGACTACTACCGTGCGGCGATGCAGCTGGCGCTGGAGAAGACCCGCCCCGAATACGGTGACTACGAGCTGCTCGACTCAGTCAGGATGAACAAGGCGAGAATGCGGCTCGAGGTGCAGAAACCGGGCAGGAGCGCACTCTTCATCGTCGACAGCTGGCCCCAGGAGCGGCCGCATCCCGAGGTCAGCCTGCTCCCCTTCCCCATCGATCTCGGCATTCTCAGCTACCGGGTCTGCTTCGTCGGCCCGGAGAGCGCGCGGGCGCTGGCCGGCGTCCGCTCCCTGAGCCAGTTGCAGGGGTTCAGCCAGGGGGTGGGCAAGGGGTGGCGTGATGCGGACATCCTGCGTCACAACGGCTTCAGGGTGCATGAGGTGGACAACTACGAGTCGCTGTTTCGCCTGGTGGCCCGCGGCCGGGTCGACCTCTTCTGCCGCGGCGCCAACGAGATACTGACGGAGTGGGAGCGTCACCACCCCGCCCTGCCCGAGCTGGCCGTCGACCGCCATCTGACCCTCTTCTACCCGCTGATCCACGCCTTCTACAGCCATGCGACCTACGGCAAGGAGCGAGAGCGCCTGTGGCTCGGCCTGCAACTGGCCTGGGAGGACGGTTCCCTCAAGCGACTCTGGCGCCAGCACTTCCAGCCCTCCCTGGCCTTCACCCGGCTGGCGTCACGGCAGATGTTCAGGCTGACCAACCCCCTGCTGCCCGGCACCGGGGTCGACTACAAGGCCTACCTCTATGATCCGGCCCGGGACGACTTTGGCATCGGCCATCATGACACCCCCGCTCGGGGCGTCCGGCAGGACTAGCCCCCGCCCTCTTCGCGGCACAGGGCCAGCCAGGCCTCGGCGGTGCGGGAGAGGTAGCGATCGCTCGGCCAGATCACCCCGAGCCGCCAGCTCAGCTCCGGCACCAGGGGTCTTTGCACCAGGCCGTCCGGCGTCAACCGCCGGCAGATGGGCTCGGGCAGGAAGGCGACCCCCATGCCGCTGCGCACCATGGCGGTGAGAAAGTCCCACTGGCTGCTGCGGGCCGCCACCTGGGGCACGAATCCCGCCTGCTCGCAGGCCTGCTCCAGCCGCTCGCTCAGGGTGAAGGCCCGGGTGTAGAGCAGGAAGGGCTCGTCCCGCAGCGCCTCCAGCCGGATCTCCCGGCACACGCGCCAGCGGGGCAGGTCCGGCAGCACCACCCGGATGGGGTAGCTGTCCAGATCCAGGGCACAGAGGGCGCCCCCCTCCCTGGTCGGCAGCATGGTGATGGCGAGATCCAGCTCCCCCTCCAGCACCGCCTGCTCGATGCGCCGGCCGCCATACTCCACGATGGAGAGCTCCACGTTTGGATAGCGGCTGCGATAGGCGCGGATGAGATCCGCATAGACATGGCCCACCATGGGGGGAATGCCGAGGGCGAGGCGCCCGTGCTGCAGGCTCTGCAGATCCGCCAGCTCCGCCTCCAGCTGCTGCATCTCGGCCAGTATGGTCTGGGCCCGGTTGAACAACACCTGGCCGCTGTCGGTCAGGGTGAAGCGGCGACCCATCCGGCTCAGCAGGGGCTGGCCCAGCTCCTCCTCCATGTTGCGGATCATCTTGCTGATGGTGGGCTGGGTGACGAACAGTTTCTCGGAGGCGCGGGTGAAGCTCTGCTCCCGCACCAGTTCGACGAAGTAACGCAGGGCTCGGATATCCATGGTGCTCTCTTGACGGGGATGGCTGGAGCAATCATGCCTATTTGGCATGAATTTGATAATTTAAATTCATTTTTTGCAGGTTTTGGCCCTCTCTATACTGTGACCAGGTTCACAGAAAGACGCTCGCCATGAAAACCCTCTGCCTTCGCTGGTTGCAAACCCCCTTCCAAATCGCCCTGCTGGCGGCCATCTGGCTGCTGGCCGACATCGCGGTGCGCACCTTGCACCTGCCGCTGCCCGCCAACCTCACCGGCATGTTGCTGCTGCTGGTCTGCATCCTGCTCGGGGTGGTCAAGGCCCAGTGGTTCAGTGCCGGGGCCCGCTGGCTGCTGGCGGAGATGCTGCTCTTCTTCGTGCCCGCCGTGGTGGCCGTGGTCAACTATCAGGAGCTGCTGTTGCAGGAGGGGTGGCGCATCATGGTGGTGCTGGTCGTCAGCACGGTGCTGGTGCTCGGCACCACGGCCCTGGTGGTGGACAGGGTCTATCGCCTCGAACTGAGGCTGGCCCGCCGGAGTCGCCGCCATGTCTGATACCCTGCTCGGCCTGCTCTGCTTCGCCCTGACCCTGCTGTTCTACTACGCCAGCAAGTGGCTCTATGGCAGGAAGCGCATCCTGCCCCTGATGCCCCTGCTGCTGGCCCCGACCCTGCTGGTGGCCGTGGTGATGCTGTTCCACATCCCCTACCGGGACTACATGGCCGAGTCCCGCTGGCTGCTCTGGCTGCTGGGCCCGGCCACCGTCGCCTTCGCGGTGCCCGTCTACGAGAACCGCCGACTGATGCGCCGCCACTGGCTCTCCCTGTCGGTGGGGGTGGTGGCGTCCGTGGTCATGGCGGTGGGCAGCACAGTGCTGCTGGCCCGCTGGCTCAACCTCTCCGAGCTGTTGCAGCGCAGCATGGCCATGAGATCCATCACCACCCCCTTCGCGGTGGAGGCGACCCGAGCCGTGGGGGGCAACGCCGATCTCACCGCCCTGTTTGTGGTGCTGACCGGGGTGATCGGCATGGCGGTGGGGGAGAGCGTGCTCACCGTGCTCGCCATCCGCAGCCGCCTCGGCAAGGGGGCGGGCTTCGGCGCCTCGGCCCACGGCGCCGGCACCGCCAAGGCTTATCAGATGGGCAACGAGGAGGGGGTGGTCTCCAGCATGGTGATGATGATCGCCGGCATGGCCACCGTGCTGCTCGCCCCCCTGCTGGGGCGGCTGTTCTGGTAACCCCGCCACCCGATAGCAGAAGAGGCGCCCAGGGGCGCCTCTTCTCATTGCGTCGTGTCATGCAGCCTCAGAGGCTGGCGCAGATCTGCCACAGATCGTACTGAATGGCCGCCGCCGTCACCTCGCGACCCGCCCCCGGCCCCTGGATGACCAGGGGGTTGGTGCGATAGCTGTCGCTCTCGATGGCGAACACGTTGTCGCAGGGCAAGAGGTTCGCGAACGGGTGGTGGGGCTCCAGCGCCTCCAGCCCGACGCGGGCCTTGCCGTCGTGCTCGAAGCGGGCGACGTAGCGCAGCACCTTGCCGACCCGGCGCGCCCCCTCGAAGGCGGTCAGGATGGGATCATCCAGCTCCTTGAGCCTGTCCATGAACTGATCCGCACTCACCTTGCGCAGGGCCACCGGCACCAGGTTCTCCAGCTCGATGTCGGCGGAGTCGAGCTCGAAACCCGCCTCCCGCGCCAGGATGAGCAGCTTGCGGCGCACATCCTGGCCGGAGAGATCCTCCCGGGGATCCGGCTCGGTCAGGCCGTGCTGCCAGGCCTCGTCCACCAGCTCGGAGAAGGGACGGGTGCCGTCATACTGCTGGAACAGCCAGGAGAGGGTACCGGAGAAGATGCCGGAGACCCCCTGGATGCGATCGCCGCTCTGACGCAACATCTGGATGCTGGACTGGATGGGCAGGCCGGCCCCCACGGTGGCGTTGTAGCGCCACTGCACCTGGTGGTCGCGGCAAGTCTGCTTGATGCGCTGGTAGAACTCGCTGTCGGCGGCGCCGGCAAACTTGTTGGCGGCGATGATGTGGATGCCGAGCTGGGCAAAGTCCGGGTAGTAGCGGCTCACCGTCTCGCTCGCGGTGAGGTCCAGCGCAATCAGGGCGTCGAAGCCGTGCTGCTCCAGCTGGGACAAGAGCTCCGGCCAGATCAGCGGTTTGGGGGCGAAATTGTCCTGCACCTTGAGCGGGTCCAGCCCCTCTTCGTCCAGCAACCCCCCTTCCGAGCTGAACACCCCGTAGAGGGTGAGCGCCAGATTGAGCTCGTGCTCGAGGCGCGCCTTCTCGCGGGCGTAGAGCCCCAGCCAGTGACCGCCGATGTTGCCCTTGCCGAACACCACCAGTCCGACCCGGGTGGGACGGCTGAACAGGGCGCTGTGCAGGGCGATGAGCAGCGGCTCCAGCACGATCTGGCGCAGCACGGCCACCAGGCTCAGGCCGTCCTTGGCCACCTGGACGAACTCCAGGGGCTGATCCGCCAGCAACTGGTAGAAGCGGTGGCACTGTTCGGCGTTGTCGGTGACGCCGGCTCCCACCAGGGCCACCAGGCTGTATCCCTCCTTCTGGATGAGGCCGGTGAAGTTGCCCTGCAACTGGAAGTCCCGTAGCACCTCGAAGGCTCCTTCCGCCACCTCCAGGGTGTAGGCGAGGCGCAGCACCCGGCGATCCGGCTGGCGCTGCAGGGTGAGCGGATGGAGGCGGTGGCGGGCCAGATGGGCCTCGATGGCCGCCACCGTCTGATCGAAATGGGTCTGCGGCAGCACCTTGAGCTCGATGAGGGCGATCTGATCCACCGAGGAGACGATGCGGGCACCGCCGGAGCGCGGAGCCCGGCGCAGGATGTGGGTGCAGCCCTCATCCGGGTTGTAGCTGCAGCGCAGGGTGAGGCGCTGGCGGCTGTCGGCCACCGGCTGCAGGGTGCGGGAATGCAGCACCGAGGAGCCGAGCCGCGCCAGCTCGTTCGCCTCGGCCAGGCTCAGGCGCTCCAGCAGGCGAGCCTCCTTCACCCGGCGCGGGTCGGCACTGTAGACTCCGGCCACGTCGCTCCAGATGGTGGTGGACTCGCCGTCCGCCAGCGCTGCCAAGAGGCTCGCGCTGTAGTCGGAGCCGTTGCGCCCGAGCAGCAGGGAGCGCCCCTCCATGTCGGCGGCGATAAAGCCGGTCACGACTATGCGGCCGGGATGCTCCGCCAGGCGGGCCTTGAGCAGCTCGCTGGAGAGGGCGGTATCCACCTTGACCAGAGCGCCGCCCTCGGCGCGCAGGAAGCTGCGGGCATCGAGCCAGGCGGCCGGCTCCCCCCGGCTGGTGAGCAGGGCGGCCAAGAGGCGCGCCGACCACACCTCGCCAAAGGCGAGCAGGCCGTTGCGCTCGAAGCGGTCGAACTGCCCCTCCAGGGTCTTGGCGATGAGCTGCATGTCATCCGCCAGCT
Source organism: Aeromonas sp. R7-4 (assembly GCF_040908055.1). Classification (NCBI taxonomy): domain Bacteria; kingdom Pseudomonadati; phylum Pseudomonadota; class Gammaproteobacteria; order Aeromonadales; family Aeromonadaceae; genus Aeromonas; species Aeromonas sp. R7-4. Next base: position 53,539 of record NZ_JBFODA010000065.1, on the reverse strand, counting down.
GCTGGCTGAGAGAGAGCAGCAGCTCCCCCTCCAGCAGGCCGTCGATCAGGCTCTGCTGGTAGGCGTGCAGGGCCGTGATGGCTTCCCCTGCGGCCTCGTCCCCCGCCTCGGCCAGCTCCACCAGCTGGATCAGCCGGTTGGTGGTCTTGCCGGCGGCGGAGACCACCACCAGCTCATGACCACCCGCCTGCTGCTCTATGATGGCGGCGACCCGGCGATAGCAGACCGGATCCGCCAGGCTGCTGCCGCCGAACTTGTGCACATGGCGCCGTTTGAAGACTGCCTCTGTCGCCACCACACACTCTCCTTGTTGTTGTTCCATTACTTCACCTGTTGTGCCTGTTGTGCCAACTGCGCCTGTTCAAAGCCCTGGGCCAGATCGGCTACCAGATCCTCACCGTGTTCGATGCCGACCGACAGGCGCAGCAACTGGGCGCTGATGCCCGCCGCCTGCTGGGCCGCCGGGGTCATGGCCCTGTGGGTCATGCTGGCCGGGTGGGCCACCAGGCTCTCCACCCCGCCGAGGGACTCCGCCACCGAGAAGAGGCGCAGCGCCGCGAGGAAGGCGCGCAGCCCCGCCTCGTTGCAATCGAGCTCAAAACTTAGCATGGCGCCGAAGCCGGACTGTTGACGGCGCGCAATCTCGTGGCCCGGATGGCTCGGCAGGCTGGGGTGATAGATGCGCTTGACCAGGGGCTGCTGCTGCAGGAAGGCGAGGATGCGGTCCGTGTTCTCCTGATGGGTACGCAGGCGCGGTGCCAGGGTGCGCAACCCGCGCAGGGTGAGGTAGGAGTCGAACGCCCCGGAGGTGAGCCCCAGGCAGTTGGCCCACCACACCAGGGAGTCGGCCAGCGCGGGCTCCTTGGCGATCGCGACCCCGCCCACCACGTCGGAGTGGCCGTTGATGTACTTGGTGGTGGAGTGGACCACCACGTCGGCGCCGAGGGCCAGCGGCTGTTGCAGCAAGGGGGAGAGGAAGGTGTTGTCCACCACCACTTGGGCGCCCGCCGCGTGGGAAGCCTCGGCGATGGCGGCGATGTCCACCACCCGCAGCAGCGGGTTGGAGGGGGTCTCCACCCACACCAGTGCGGGCTTCTGCGAGAGCGCGGCGGCCAGCGCCGCCTCGTCCCCCTGATCCACGAACTGCACCTGGTAGTGGCCCTTGGCCGCCAGATACTCGAACAAGCGCCAGGTACCGCCGTAGCAGTCGTGGGGGGCGATCAGCAGATCCCCCGCCTTGAGCAGGGCCGTGGTCACCAGGTGAACGGCCCCCATGCCGGTGCCGGTCACCACGGCGCCGGCGCCCCCTTCCAGCGCCGCCAGGGCGTCCGCCAGATTGGTGCGGGTCGGGTTGCCGGAGCGGGCATAGTCGTATTGACGAGGCTCGCCAAAGTCGGCAAAGGTGTAGTTGCTGGAGAGGTAGATGGGGGGCACCACGGCACCGTGCTGCTGGTCTGTCTCAATCCCGGTGCGTACCGCCAGGGTGGCCTTATGACTCATGGTGCTCTCCTTGGCGCTGTGACTGTGCGGTTGAGCCGCGTCGATTTCCGATACAACGTACCGCCAGGGTGGCCTTGTGGGTCATGTCACTCTCCTTGATGGGTTGCCGGAGCCGGGCCGTCTCGTTACGCCCCCGGCCCGCTCTCATTTTCGCTGGCCGGACTGCCGGCCCATGGTGCTCCACACTACGCCAGCTTAAAAAAGCCGTCAACACTTCTAGACGTCTAAATGGCTTTGCCGTTGGATTGCCATTGAGATCCTTAAGGGTTAAAATCCGCGCTCACGGCCAAACGACTACAGGTGGAACATGGGTACAGAGTGGAACGGCGACTACGTCAGCCCCTATGCAGAGCACGGCAAGAAGAGCGAACAGGTCAAGAAGATAACCGTCTCGATCCCGCTCAAGGTGCTGAAGGTGTTGACCGATGAGCGCACCCGTCGCCAGGTGAACAACCTGCGTCATGCGACCAACAGCGAGCTGCTCTGCGAAGCCTTCCTGCACGCCTTCACCGGCCAGCCGCTGCCCTGCGACGACGACCTGCGCAAGGATCACCCGGACAGCGTCCCCGCCGAGGCCCGCGCCATCATGGAAGCACTGGGCAAGGAAATCGAAGACTTCGACGCCGAGTGATCCGGCTGCCCATGGCAAACGATGCTTTCCCTTCGATGACGCGGCCCGGTGCCGCGTCATGCTTATCTGCCGCCTCCCCTTTCAGCCTGCGCCGCTACCAGAGCGACATGCAGAGCCACAGCCACGACCATGCCCAGCTGGTGATCCCCCTGGACGGCCCCCTCGAGATCGAGGTGCAGGGCCAGGGGCGCCGCCTCGCCCCGGGTTTTGCCTGCATCATCGCCCCCGGCCTTCGCCACGACTACGCCGCCGACCCGGTGCACGCGTTTCTGGTGCAGGAGAGCCACTGGCTGCCGGAGGCCCTGGGGGATCACCCCTTCGTCGAGCTGGATGACGCCCAGCGCCACTACCTCGCCTTCCTGCACCGCATGGTGGCCGAGGGGCGCCACGTGACCGGCATGGATCAGGTGTGGCTGGGGCTGCTGACCGAGGGACGCGGCATGGGCCCCGCCGTCGCCCCCCGCATAGCCCCTCGTATCGCCAAGGTGCAGCGCCATATGGAAGCGCACCTCGCAGACCCCCTCACCAACGAGCGGCTCGCCGCCATCGCCTGCCTCGGCCAGAGCCAGTTCAAGCACGCCTTTCGCCAGCAGGTGGGCATGAGCGTCTCCCACTACCTCAGGACGCGGCGCATGGCGCTGGCCCGCACCCTGCTGACCCAGACCGCCCTGCCCATAGGCGAGGTGGCCAGCCGCTGCGGCTACCAGAACCAGGGAGCCTTCGGCGAGCGCTTCCTGGCCGAGACCGGACTGACCCCTTCCCTCTGGCGCCAGCAAAACGGCCGCCTGCCGTAACCGGTCGGCTCTTTGCCGAAGACAATCCCCAGGCATTCGAGGCATGCTGAGGCTCATGCAAGGTATGGGCAACGAGGAGCCAAGATGCAGACCATAAGCTGGCAGGATTTCGAGATGGTGGAGCTCAGGGTGGGCACCCTGGTGCGGGTCGAACCCTTCCCAGAGGCGCGCCGCCCCGCCTACAAGGTGTGGGCGGATTTCGGCCCCGAGCTTGGGGTGCGCAAGAGCAGCGCCCAGATCACCGACCTCTATCGGCCACAGGATCTGGTGGGGCGCCAGATCGTCGCCGTGGTGAACTTTCCCCCCAAGCAGATAGGCCCCATCCAGTCGGAGTTTCTGCTGACCGGCTTCTACCGGACGGACGGCGCCGTGGTGATCGCCATCCCCGAACAGGCGGTGGAGAACGGCGCCAAGCTGGGGTGAGACAACGGCAAGGCAACCAGAGAGCAGAGGCAAGAGAGGCGACCCCGGGGTCGCCTCTCTTCCTTGATGCTGACTGGCACGCTTATTTCAGCAGGCTGAACAGCAGGGCAGAGACCGCCAGGGCGCCGGTCAGCAGGATGAAGCCGTTGACCCAGCCGTGACGGAAGCGGGCCAGCGCCTCCACCTTGTAGATGGCCACCACCGGCATGATGAAGAGGATCATGGCGATGACGGGGCCGGAGAGGGTCTCCATCAGCCCCAGAATACCCGGGTTGATGACGGCGGCGCCCCAGATGGCGAAGAACATCAGGGCGATGCCGAGCTTGTCCGCCTTGGCCAGCGACAGGCCGGTGGGCTTGGCGATCAGGCTTTTCAGGCTCTCGCGGGCGCCGAGGAAGTGGCCGAGGAAGGAGGAGCTGATGGCGATGAAGGCGATGAGCGGCCCCAGGGTCACGATCACCGGGTTGTCGGTGATGTTGGCGAGATAGGAGAGTACCGAGACGTTCTGGGCCTTGGCCTCGGCCAGCTGGGCCGGGGAGAGGCTCAGCACGCAGGAGAAGACGAAGAACAGCACGAAGCCCACCAGCATGACGGTGGTGTTGCGCAGGATCAGGCCGCTCTTGGCCTCCGCCTGCTCGCCGTATTCCCGGCGCTGCACGTTGGCAAAGCCCGAGATGGCGGCGGCGTGGCTGAAGGCGAAGACGGTGACCGGCAGCGCCAGCCAGACGGTGTTGAGGAAGCCAGCGCCTTCAAAGGCGGTCATTTCCGGCCACTGCCACTGGGGAATGAGGTAGCAGGAGAGGGCCAGCAGGATCGCCGCCAGCGGGTAGACCATGACGGCGAAGGCCCGCAGCATCGCCTTCTCGCCGGCCAGCATCACGGCGATCATGGCGAACACCAGCACACCGGAGAGCATCACCCGATCCGGGGAGGCCAGGCCGAGCTGATTGACCATGAAGCTCTCCACCGTGTTGGTCAGCCCGACGCCGTAGATGAGCAGGATCGGGAAGATGGATAGGAAATAGAGCGCCGAGATGAGGCGCCCGGCCATCTTGCCGAAGTGCTCCTCGGCCACCTCGGTGAAGTCGGCCTGGGGGCGCGACGACGAGAGCACGAAACGCGCCAGCCCGCGGTGGGCCAGGAAGGTCATGGGGCCAGCCAGCACGGCGACGATGACGAGGGGCCAGATCCCCCCCAGACCCAGGTTGATGGGCAGGAACAGGATGCCGGCGCCGACGGCGGTGCCGAACAGGCTGATGACCCAGTGGGTATCGTGGCGACGCCAGCCGGTGCTGGCCATGGTGGAGGGGGAACCGGACAGCTCCCGCGAGACCTCTGCAGATAAACTCATCGATAAATCACTTTTATGCAGTATTAAAACCTAAAAAAATTGTGCTCCTTTAGCATTTAATTCTCAAAAATGGAGGCTGGCAGATCTCACTGGCAAAGCCCTGTTCCACCAGTGAGATTGGGAGGGAATTTCAACCCGGATTATTCAATTAATCCTGATACAAACCAAAAACTAGGAATATAAAACCAAAATTAAAACCCACGTCGATTTTTTATTTCGATGAAGTGTATGTTTTCAGAATTAACTGAAATTTATGCCAGTGCGGCCAGATTGGATGTGATGATCCACTGCCATTATCGCCATCACTAGCGAATCTCCCTGAAATCCCCATGGCCACCCAGTGGATCACACCAATGCAATCAGGCGACCCTGTGGTCGCCTGATTGCATTCCCAACGAGATTGTCGACCCGTCAGTGGGCCAGAATGCGTCCCCAGGCGAGATCCGGGTCCCCCATCACGATGAAGTCCGGGTTCTCCAGCGACTCCGTCTCGTTGTAGCTCAGCGGTTGCAGCGCCAGGTTGAGGATGCGGCCGCCGGCCGCCTCCACGATGCACTGGGCGGCGGCGGTGTCCCACTCCCCGGTGGGGCCGAGGCGCACGTAACAATCCGCCACGCCTTCCGCCACCAGGCAGGACTTGAGGGAGCTGGAGCCGAGCGGGATCAGCTCGTAGTGGATGGCCGGATTGAGACGGCGGGTCAGGTTCTCCAGCTTCTGGCGGCGGCTGATGGCCACCACCAGGGAGTCGGGCTGATCGTGTTCATGGTGCATGGCGCTGATGGGGCGCACCTCGCCATTCGCCTCCTTGAAGGCGCCGTGGCCGCGCACCGCCCAGTAGAGCAGGTCCGACTCGGGGGCATAGATGACCCCGAGCACGGGCACATTGTCCCGTACCAGGGCGATCAGGGTGGCGAAGTCACCGCTGCCGGCGATGAACTCGCCGGTGCCGTCGAGGGGATCCACCAGCCAGTACTGGCGCCAGTTCGCACGCTGGCTGAAGGGGATGTCTGCCGCCTCTTCGGTCAGCACGGGCACATGGGGAGTGAGCGCCGACAACGCCTGCTTGAGGTAGGCGTCGGCGGCAAGATCGGCACTGGTGACCGGGGTCGCATCCTCCTTCAACTGGCGCTCGAACTGGCCGCCACGGTAGATCTCGTGAAGGATCCGCCCCGCTTCGCGGGCGATCGCCTTGACCTCAGGTATCCAGGCCAACAACTCCTGCATGGTGCTTCCCTCTGTCTCTGATTGCCTAACCGCCCTGAACGGGCTAATCCTGCTGCTCCGCCAGCCAACGTTGGGCCAGCAGCAGGGCACTGATGCTGCGCGACTCGCTGAAATCGGGGCGCGCCAGCAACTCGTCGATCCGGTTGAGGGGCCAGGGGATCACCTCCAGGGGCTCGGGCTCGTCGCCGACCCGCTGCTCGGGGTAGAGATCCCACGCCAGCAGGATGTCCATCCGGCTGGAAAAATACCCCGGCGCCAGCGACACCTGCTTGAGCAGGGTCAGGCTGCTCGCCCCGAAGCCCGCCTCCTCCATCAGCTCCCGGTTGCCCGCCTCGATGGCGCTCTCCCCCGGATCGATCAGCCCCTTGGGAAAGCCCAGCTCGTAGGAGTGGGTGCCCGCCGCGTACTCGCGCACCAGCAGCAGGGTATGGGCATCGAACAGGGGCACAACCATGACGGCGCCTCTGTTGCCGCCGCGCATCCGTTCGTAGACCCGCTCCTCGCCGTTGGAGAATTTCAGGTGGAGGGACTCCACCTTGAACAAGCGGCTCTCGGCCACGATCTCGGCCTTGAGGATCTCGGGCTTGCTCTTGTCGTGCGCCATGGTCTCGGCACTGAGGTGCACGGGGTTGCGCTTGTGGGGATCGCTCATCGGGGCTGACTGCTCGTTAAAAATCGTGTTTCAAGAGTAAACGACTCCCCGGGTGAACACCACGGGGCAAGGGCGGGAAAGATGCCCGAAAAATCCGTTATAATGCCCCCCCGTTTTTCCCCTCCCCCACAGACATCGCGAGGCCCCATGTCGACTCCCCTGCCCTGGCACCAGATAGATACCGTTTTGCTCGATATGGATGGCACCCTGATCGATCTCCATTTTGACACCCACCTCTGGCAGACCCTGGTGCCGGAACGCTACGCCGAGCGGCTCGGCCTGCCGCTGGCCGAGGCCAGGGCGCAGATCGAGGCGCACTATCACGCCGTCAGCGGCACCCTCGACTGGTACTGCGTGGATTACTGGAGCGACACGCTGGGGCTCGACATCCGCGCCCTCAAGCAGGAGATCCTGGCGAAGATCCAGTGGCGGCCCCACGTCCTCCCCTTCCTGGCCGCACTGCGGGCCGCGGGCAAGCAGCTGGTGCTCTTCACCAATGCCCACCCCGCCAGCCTGTCGGTGAAGGATGCGCACCTCGGCCTCGCCGAGCACCTCGATCTCATGGTGAGCACCCACGATCTCGGCTGGTCCAAGGAGAGCCAGCACTGCTGGCAGGCACTCGCCGAACGGCTGGCGTTCGATCCCGCCCGCACCCTGTTCGTGGATGACAGCGAGCGGATCCTGCGCGCCGCCGCCGACTACGGCATCGGCTACCAGCTCGCCATCCAGAATCCGGACAGTTGCCAGCCCGAGCAGCGCATCACCGCCTTCCCCGCGATCCGCGACTACGCCGAGTTATTGCCGCTGGCCGTGTGACGCCAACAGGGGAACCAAAGCTCACCGCCTTCCCCATCCCATTATGCTCCGCGACTACGCCGGATGGCTGCCGCCGACCCAGCGGGCAGCGGGCAAACAAAAGGGCTGCCAGGGCAGCCCTTGTCGATCCCGGGTCGACTCAGTCCCGCCACGCCACCAGCCGATACTGCTTCTTGCCCCGGCGCAGCAGCAGGTAGCGGCCGAACAGCCGATCGTCGGCGGTGAGCTGCTCATCCCGGCGGATCTCGCCGTTGAGGCTGACGGCCCCCGCCGCCAGCAGCTCCCGGGCGATGCGCCTGGAATTCGCCAGACCGCTCTCCACCAGCAGGGTCACCAGATCCGTCTCCCCCGCGATGTGACTGCAAGGCAGGCCATCCTGCGCCAGCTGGGCGAGATCGCTCTCCCCAAGGCGGGCCACGTCGCCACTGAACAGCAATTCGCTGATGCGCCGCACCGCCGCCAGCGCCCCCTTGCCGTGTACCAGCTCGGTCAACTCGTCCGCCAGCACCTGCTGGGCCAGCTTGCGCCCTTGCCGCTTGGCATCGTCCGCCTCCAGCGCGGCGATCTCGGCCAGCGGCATAAAGCTGTAGTAGCGCAGGAAGCGGTAGACATCCTCGTCCGCGGTGCCGAGCCAGAACTGGTAGAAGGCGTAGGGGGAGGTGAGCGCCGGATCCAGCCAGATTGCGCCCCCCTCGGTCTTGCCGAACTTGGTGCCGTCCGCCTTGGTGATGAGGGGCAGCGTCATGCCATAGACCTGCGCCTGATGCAGTCGGCGGGTGAGATCCATGCCGCTGGTGATGTTGCCCCACTGGTCGTTGCCGCCGATCTGCAGGGTGCAGCCGAGGCGCAGGTGTAGCACGGCGAAGTCCTGGGATTGCAGCAGGGCGTAGGAGAACTCGGTAAAGGAGATGCCCTGATCCGGGCGGGCCAGCCGCTGGCGCACCGATTCCCGGGCCAGCATGGCGTTGACCGAGAAGTGCTTGCCGATGTCCCGCAGAAAGTCGAGGGCCGACATCTGCCCCATCCAGTCGGCGTTGTTCACCAGCCGCGGCGCCGCCAGCCCTTCGCTCGCCGGCAGCAGCGCTCTTATCTGGCCCGACAGGCTGGTCACCCAGCCCTGCACCGTCTCGGCGCTGTTGAGGTTGCGCTCGGTCGCCTTGAAGCTGGGATCGCCGATCAGGCCAGTGGCACCGCCCACCAGCGCCACCGGGGTGTGGCCCGCCAGCTGAAAGCGGCGCAGCATCAGGAGTGGCACCAGATGGCCGATGTGCAGGCTGCCGGCGGTGGGATCGAACCCGCAGTAGACGGTGCGCGGGGTGGCGAGGTGATCGCGCAGCGCCGCCGGGTCGGAATTCTGGGCCACCAGGCCGCGTCGGGTGAGCTCGTCGAGCAGATGGGGATTGATCATGGAAGACTCCAACAGCAGGGGGAAAAGCCAACATATTCGCCGCTCTGGCCTGCACCGAATATGTCCCCTAGGGGACAGTTTTGTCACTCCCGTGCTAGCATCCGGCCATAGTGGGTAGCCAGCCCAGCCACCCGGAGCCCATCGCCATGCCCCCGTCTCCTGCCAAGGATACCCTGACCCCAGGCCTGACCGCCGCCGTCGATGCCCTGCACGGCAGCGGCTTCCCGGCGGCCCTGGTGCACCTCATCCAGCAGCAGGTGGCATTCGACTGCGCCCTGCTGCTCGGGGTGGGGCTGCGCCCCGTCTACCTCTACGACAACCTGCACCACCAGCGAGCCCTGCTGTTCGACCGCTACCTCACCCGCCACTTCAGCCAGGATCCCTTTATGCAGGCGCTGGAGCAGGGGCTGGGTGCCGGGGTCTGGACCCTGGCACAAGTGTCGCGGGGGCGGCTGGACCCCGAGTATCGCCACCACTTCTACCAGGCCACCGGCTGGCAGGAGGAGGTGGGGCTGATCCTGCCGGTGCGCGCCGGCTTGACCCTGATGCTGTTTCTGGGGCGGCTCGACAAGCGCAGTTCCCTCGGCCGGGACGAGCTGGCCCGGCTGGAGGCGTTGTTTCCGCTGGTGCACTCCCTGTGCCGCCAGCATTGGCGAGAGGAGACGCCGCGGCTGGCGCTGAGCCCGTCCCTGCCGGGTGGCGTCGACCTCAAGGATACGGTGGCGCAGGCCATCGCCAGTCTGGGGAGCGAGAGCCTCACCCGGCGGGAGCACCAGGTGGCGGGCCTGCTGCTGCAGGGGCTGGACACCGATGCCATTGCCGCCGAGCTCGGCATTGGCAGCGGCACGGTGAAGAATCACCGCAAGCACCTCTACGCCAAGCTGCACCTGCGCTCCCGGGCCGAACTGTTCCACTTCTTTCTCAACCACCTGATCACGGTGCCAAGCGGCACGGCCCCATAACGACACCACCCCGCCAGGGCGGGGTGGTGTTCATAGTGCCAAAACAACCGTCACAGCCGTCACAGCCGTCAGATGCGACCCTGATAGCGCAGCGGGAAACGCCCCTGACCATCGGGCTGGCCGAGGAAGGGGAGTCCCTGCTTCATCTGGTCCGGCAGCTCGGGCCCGGGTTTGAGGGTGCCCTGGAACAGGTACTGGCGATTGGCCTGCAGCTCCAGCTTGCCCAGCACCTGCACCGCCTCCGAGCCCTGCTTGATCTCGGCCACCAGCCGGGAGTCGAGGCAGGTCAGCTTGATCTCGGGATCCCCCAGCGCCAGCTTGCCCGCCGGAGTGTCCGCCTGCGCCTCATACCAGTGGAGGTCGCCATAGAGGTTGTCGCACCAGGGATTACCCTGGGCAAACTGATCGATCTTGAGCTGCAGCTGGCCCCCCGCCGTCAGGGGGAAGGGCGGCCTCATCGGCACCCGCCCCAACACCCAGGAGGCCGGCGCGTTCAGGGTGATGTCGCGGCCGAAGGCGGTGCCGCTCCAGCCGACCACCCCCTGACCGTTGAGGCCGCCGCGCTCGCCAAAGCGGACCGAGACCTCGGGCGCCAGGCGCAGCAGGGACCAGCCGTTCAGCTCCCAGCGCACCTGGGTCAGCGACTCGCTGGCGTATTGCAGACGGGCGACCTGACCGCTCCAGAGGGTGCCGCTCACCCCCTCCAGCCGCACCAGGTTAGGGGGGAGTGGCAGGTGGCGCACCACCAGGGATGCGGGCAACTGGGCCAGCAGGAAACCGAGATAGGCCAGCAGGAAGAGGCTGGCGATCACTATTTTTCGCTTCATTGGGAACGACTCAACTGCAAACGTCTGACCTTGACCAGCCCGGGCGCCAGCCCCTCGCGGGCCACCTCGATGATCTGCACCTGGACGCCGTACTGATCGGAGAGGGTCGCGAGCCAGATCAGCAGATCGTCGAACGGCACAGTGTCTATCCACACCTGCAGCTCCTGTCCCTGGGGCTGCAGCCGGGCAATCTTGATCTTCTGGTTGAAGGCGGTGCGGTTCACCACCCCGTCCAGAGTGCCGCCGGTATCGATCTGGCGGCCCTGGCCACCCTGCATCGCCAGCACCTCCTGTCCTTTTTCCTTGAGCCAGGCCAGGGTCTGCTGCTGGTTCACCACCTGCCGCTCCCGCTCGGCGATGCGGCTGGCCACGGGCTGCCAAATGGCCCAATAGAAGAGGCCGATGAGCAGCACGCTGCCCCCCACCGCCACCAGCCGCTGCTCGCGGCCGCTGATGCCGCGCCACCAGCCTTGCAGTTTGTCCATCATGACGATCTCCCCTTGAGCACCAGCGCCCCTTCGACCTTGCCTTCGGTGCTTCGCACCTCACCCTGCTGCACCTCGAAGCGCTTGCCCGCCAGCTCGCGGAAACGCTCGATCTCGGTGAAGCCGGGGGCCGTCACCTGCAACCTCAGCTCGCCCCGGGCTGCATCGAAGCGCAGTACCTCGGGCTTGAGGCCGGGCACCTCGGCAAACACCGGGGCCAGCTCGGTCAAGAACAACAGGACGCCGTCCTGGGGAGCCTGCCCCAGGGACTTGAGGTGCTGGGTCATCTGGCTGCGCACGTTGACGATGCGGCTCTCCCCCGGGAAGATCCGGGTGTAGACCTGCCGGATCTCCGCCTTGAGGGCCTTGTCCTGCTCCGCCAGCTGATAGAGGTGCACGCCGCGCTGGGCCAGGGCCACCAGCAGCAGCCCCCCCGCCAGCAGGGCCACCTTGCGCCACTGCAACCAGTAGCGGGCGTATTCGGTCTGGGGACGATAGGCCCCCTGCAGCAGGTTGGCCTGACAGGCGAGCGCCCCTTTCGCCAGCAGCAGCATGGGCAGTTCGGGATCGGCCGCCTGCCAGTTGCCGGCCGCCATGGCGGGGATGGGGGTATGACTGTGGAGGGTGACGGGCTCGGGCTGGGCCGCCAGCAGCATGGCCAGCAGGGACTCCTCCGCCACTATGCCCTGACGGGGCCCCTGGCGAACCAGCCACTCCTCACCCAGTTGCAGGGCGGACCAGCCATCGTCGGCCAGCGGCAGCGCCAACACGTCCGGCAGCAGCTGCAGGGTCTTGAGCCCCGCCTGCTGCAACCAGTCGAGCCAGGTCTGCATCTTCGCCCTGTCTACCGCCATCAGATCCACGTCCTGACCCTGATGGCCCAGCACCACCAGGTGCAGCTCGTCCACGTCGGAGGCGATCTGCTCCTCCAGCAGATAGGGCAGGGCCGCCGCACTCTGGCGGCTGTATTTGCCCGGCAGGCTGACCCGCCGGAAGATAAGATCGCTGCCGGGCACCAGGGTCACCACGGGGCGACCGCCGGCACGCTCCTGCAGCTCGCCGAGGGCATGGGCCGAGGCCAGGGTGCCGGAGGCGATGATCTCCTGCTCCTGCGTCGACCACACCAGCCAGTGCACCGGCTGCTGTGCATGGGTCCCCAGACGGATGACCAGACTCTCGCTCACAAATCATTCTCCTGCCATGCCCGCCGGCATAAGGTCGCCGGGCGGGGTCGCAGCCTTGGGCTGCAATCTGGATAAGGGGCGGGACGGACGGGTCTGTCCCGTCCTCTCCCTGTCATTCGGCGCCGCCGCTCAGGCGGCGCAGCATCACCAGCTTGTTGTCCTTGCCACGCTGGAAGACGGTCTCGAGCCTGGCCCGGGTCTCCCCCACCTCCGCCAGCAGATGGGCCTCGAAGAAGCTGCTCTTGATGTCCAGGGCCCCGTCGAGCCCGGTGATGGCACCCGGCTGGACCTGGAACTGCTCCGTCATCTCCTGCTTGTTCTTCCACCCCTTCCTGGGCCTGTTGGTCAGCACCTGTCTGGCATCGTCGAGGGATATCCTGCCCTGGTAGAGCCCCACCAGCAGGGCCGCCTGCTCCGGCTTGATGGTGTTGATGTTCACCACCAGCTTGTCGTTAGGCAGGGCGCACACATAGGGGGCGAGCCTCGCGTAGAGCGCACCGCTCACCCCGCGCACGGCCCGCAATTCGTCCGTACCCAGCATCCGCTGGTTCGCCACCAGATAGGGGGGATTGAGCCCCTCGTAGTAGGCATCCTCGGCCCCGTTGCTGGAGACCAGCTGGGTATCCTTGTCGGTCCAGTCGCGGATGGCGTCCGTCAACTGCACCGCCTCGTACTCGTCCACCTCGAGCTGGGCCAACAGGGCGCGGAACGCCTTGAACTGGTAGGGCTGGGACTCGAGATCGTCGCCGTTCTCCCCCTCCCTGAGGGGCACGCTCAGGCTGTTGAGGTTGAAGCAGGATTGCAGATCCCGCACCCGGCCGGACAGGGTGCCATCCTCCACCGGGAAGACCCCGTCCTCCCGCGCCCAGTGCTGTCCCAGGCTCACCCGGTCCGGATCATCCTTGTAGTCCTGGTTCAGCGCCTTGATCACCAGCGCCTCCGCCGACATGGCATACCACCAGGCCTGCTTGCCCAGGGTGAGGTTGGCGGTACGCCGCAATTCCAGCTGCAACCTGCCGCTCATGTTGCTGGCGACGATCACCATCACCGACAGGATGAGCAGCACCACCAGCAGAGCCATGCCCCCCTGCCTGGCGGGGCTTGTCATTGGTCTAACCGCCATTCTCGGCCCTCTGGCCACCGGCCCCTATCAGGAACTGGCGACGTATGATGCCGTAATCCTCCAGCTCCAGCTCCACCGCCAGCCCGTAAGGCAGCAGGTCGCGCTGGGTCCACTCCTCCTTCCACTGCCCCCTGTCATAGAAGTAGAGCCGCAGCGCCGTCACCCCGGTCAGCACGGGCTGGATGCGCGGCTCGGTGCCGATGGCCGGATCCGGATAGAGGTAGCTCAGCCGCTCCAGGGTCTGCCCCTTGAGCCGCCAGCCCACCCGTTGCAGTCCGGAACGCGGCAGCATGCCATCCGGATTGAGCCAGCCACCGCGAGTGAAGGCCATGCCCCAGTCGTCGCTCTGCTGGCCGAAGCGCGACGCCGCCAGCAGTACCTTGTTGTTCTCGCCGTCGATGCGACCGCTGCGCGGCACCATCTGGGTGACGTCCCGCTCCAGCAGGCTGAAGGCGAGTTGCAATTCGGAGAGGCGGGCCTCCTTGCGCTTGGCCACCTCGTCGCTGGTCAGCACCCCTTGCAGCACCTGATAGGCCCCTAGGCTCAGAGTGGCGAAGATGGCGATGGCCACCAGCATCTCCAGCAGGGTAAAGCCACTGTGGCACGATGGGCGGGTGTTGCTCTGGCTCATCGGCTGACACCGGCTCCGGATCATGGAGACACGTTGATGAATGTTCATCGGCTGAGATAGGTCCGGATCATGGCCACCGGGCTCTCTGCCTTGGGCGCGGTGCGCACTTCCATGTCCAGCGCCCTGAAGTTGCTGTCCGCCGTGGCGACACCGCGATAGCGCCAGTACCAGGTCTGTCCGGCCATCTCCTCGTCCCCTTCCACCCAGCTGTCTCCCGGCCACTTGCCCTCAAGCCTCTGCTGCACCAGCTGATTCTCCACCACCCAGGTCGCCAGGGTCTTCTGCTCCAGATAATTGAGGCCGGAGAGGTGCTCGCTGGCGGTCTTCATCACCGCCAGCCCGGCGATGGCGAACACCGCCAGGGCCACCATGACCTCCAGCAGCGTCATGCCGCGCCCCCTGCCGGGGCCACCCGCCAGAGAGGTGCGGCAAACCCGAACGCCGCCTGTGTGCCTGGTGCCCCTCACTCTTCTTCCTCTTCATCCTGCAACAGGGAGAGGCGACCGAACTCGTCCCCCCTGACGGTGCGTAGGTACTCCAGGTCCTCGTCCTGCTGGCTCAGGGTCAGCACGAAGGGGGTGAGCTCCCCCCCCGGGAAGACGAAGATCTGGGGCGTGCGCTCCTCTTCGGCACGGCCCTGTTCCTGGCGCTCGTCCGACTCGGTACGCCAGTTGAAGCCTTCCAGCTCCACCGCCAGGGTCATCCCCTCCGGCAGCTGCACCGGCCCCAGCAGCTTGTCCCCGGTCAGCGCCTGCCACTTGCGATCCTTGGCCGCGCGGGACATGAACTGCCAGCCGTTCTCCTCGACCCTCAGCCCCAGCAGCCGGCCATCCATAACCGAATACTCCTGCGCCTGCTGCAGGGTCGCCATGAAGCGGCGCGCCTGCTTGTCCAGTTCCCGATCCCCCCTGGCGCCCCCCATGCTGAGGGTGACGGCAGTGGCCACCAGCCCCATCAGCATGGCCACCAGCAGAACTTCCAGCAGGGTAAAACCGGCATGGCGACTATGCTTCATGGCGCCAGCCCCAACTGCATGGCGGTAGCCTCGAGCCGTCCCATCAACATGGCGACCAGCAACACCTCCAGCAGGGTGAAGCCGGACTGGCGACGGGCAGAGGAGGCCACCTTCATTCAGGCAGCTCCGGGGTGACGGGGTGAGCGCGACGCGGCGGGATCACTTATTGGAAATCCTTCAGGTTCCAGTTGCCGATGTCGTCATCGGTCCCGGCTTCCCCGTCCATCCCCATGCTGAAGATGTCGATCTTGCCGAACTGGCCCGGGCTCAGCAGCTGGTACTGGTTGCCCCAGGGGTCCTGCGGCAGGCGCTTGATGTAGCCCCCGTCCCGGTAGCTGCGCGGCTCGGGAGATGCGGTCGGCTTGTTGACCAGGGCATCCAGACCCTGCTCCGTGGTCGGGTAGCGGTTGTTGTCCAGCTTGTACATGTCCAGGGCGTTTTCCAGCGCCACTATGTCGGAGACGGCTTTCTGCTGATCCGCCTTCTCCTTGTTGCCCATCAGGTTGGGGACCACCAGGCTGGCCAGGATCCCGAGGATCACGATGACCACCATGACTTCCAGCAGGGTAAAACCGCGATGACGACTGTGCATTACTACTTACTCCCTAACGAATGAGATGGCGCGGGCCATCAGAAAGTGATCCATGGGTTCGACGGCCAGCCGGCCCTCGAACGCCTAAGCCTCATAAATTCACCATGTTGTTGAGCTCCAGGATCGGCTGCAGTATCGACATCACGATAAAGAGCACCACCCCGGCCATGGAGACCACCAGCATGGGTTCGAACACCCCGAGTGCTATGTTCACCTGGGTCTCGAACTCCCTGTCCTGGTTGTCCGCCGCCCGCTCCAGCATGCTGTCGAGCTCGCCGCTCTGCTCGCCTGAGGCGATCATGTGCAGCATCATGGGCGGAAAAATCCTGGTTTCATCCAGCGCCTTGCGCAGGCTGGTCCCCTCCCGCACCCGCTCGGTGGCCTCACCGATACGCATGCGGGCATAGTCGTTGGAGAGCACCTCCCCCGAGATCTTCATCCCCTCCAGCAGGGGCACGGCACTGGCGTTGAGGATGCTTAAGGTACGGGCGAAGCGGGCGGTGTTGAGCCCTCGGCTGACCCGACCTATCACCGGCAGGCGCAGGATGACCTGATGCCAGTGACGGCGACGCTTGTCGTCGGTCAGCCACCAGCGCCAGACCAGAGCAGCGAGGCCGAGCAGCAGCAGGAACCAGAGGCCGTAGTGCTGCAGCAACTCGCTGGTGCCGATGAGGAAGCGGGTGGTGCCCGGCAGTTGCTGGCCCATGTGCTCGAACTGGGCCACCACCTTGGGCACAACGGCGGTGAGCAGTATGGAGATGACGCCGATCGCCACCAGGGTGAGGACTATGGGATAGATCATCGCCTGCAGCAGCTTGGTGCGCATGTGCTGGCGCTGCTCCGTGTAGTCGGCGAGCCGGTTCAGCACCTTCTCCAGGTGACCGGACTTCTCGCCGGCCGCCACCATGGAGCGGAACAGCTGGTCGAACACGTGAGGGAAGGCCCCGAGCGAATCGGCCAGCGAGTAGCCCTCCACCACCTTGCTGCGCACCGTGGCCACCAGGCTGCGCAGGTGGGCCTTCTCGCACTGTTCGGCGACGGCCTTGAGCGCCTCCTCTATGGTGAGCCCGGCCCCCACCAGGGTCGCCAGCTGGCGGGTGATGAGGGCCAGCTCGGCGGTGCTGGCGCCGCGGCGCAACAGCACGAAGCGGTTCGCCTCGCGCTTCGCCTTTTCTGTGGTCTCGTTCACCTCGAGAGGCGTCAAGCCCTGTTCACGCAGCAGCTGGCGCACCTGGCGGGCGGAGTCCCCCTCCATCACCCCAGATTTCTGCCTGCCCCTGGGGTCGAGCGCCTTGTATTCGAACGCCGCCATCTCAGTCTTCCCGGGTCACGCGCAGTACCTCTTCGAGGCTGGTCTGGCCCTGGAGGACCTTGTCGATGCCGTCGCGGCGGATGCTGGGGGTATGGGCCCGGATCAGCCGCTCGATGGCGAGCTCGCCGCTGGCACCGTGAATCGCCTCGCGCACCGCCTCGTCCACCACCACCAGCTCGTGGATGCCGGTCCGGCCGCGATAGCCGGTGTGGTTGCACTGCTCGCAGCCCACCGGGCGCCAGATCTGCTGATCCGGTGGAAGATCCAGCCCCATGGCGAGGCGCTCCTGCTCGGTGATCGGGTGCGCGGTGCGGCAATCCAGGCAGAGGGTGCGCACCAGCCGCTGGGCCAGAACCGCCAGCAGGGACGAGGAGAGCAGGAAGGGCTCTATCCCCATGTCCCTCATCCGGGTGATGGCGCCGATGGCGGTGTTGGTGTGCAGGGTCGACATCACCAGGTGACCGGTCAGCGACGCCTGCACCGCTATCTGGGCGGTCTCGAGGTCGCGGATCTCCCCCACCATCACCACGTCCGGATCCTGACGCAGGATGGCGCGCAGGCCGCGGGCGAAGGTCATGTCCACCTTGCTGTTGACCTGGGTCTGGCCCACCCCTTCGAGGTCATACTCGATGGGGTCTTCCACCGTGAGGATGTTGCGATCCCGGGAGTTGATCTCGGACAGGGCCGCATACAGGGTGGTGGACTTGCCCGAACCGGTCGGCCCCGTCACCAGTATGATGCCGTGGGGCTTGCGAATGAGATCGCTGATGATGTTGCGGTTGGCGAGCGTCATGCCGAGCTGCTTGAGCTCGAGGCGCACGTTGTTCTTGTCCAGCAGTCGCAGCACCACCCGCTCGCCGTAGCTGGAGGGCATGGTGGAGACCCGCACGTCCACGGCGCGGCCGCCGATGCGCAAGGAGATGCGGCCATCCTGGGGCACCCGCTTCTCGGCGATGTCCATCCGCGACATCACCTTGATGCGCGATACCAGCAAGGAGGCGAGCTTGCGATGGGGCCGCAGTATCTCCCGCAGCACGCCGTCGATGCGAAAGCGAATGACCAGGGCCCGCTCGAAGGTCTCGATGTGGATGTCGGACGCCTCCTCCTTGATCGCCTCGCTCAGCATGGCGTTGATGAGGCGGATGATGGGGGCGTCGTCGTCGGCGTCCAGCAGATCTTCGCTCTGGGGCAGCTCCTCGGCCAGGGCGAAGAAGTCCATCTCGTTGCCGAGATCCTCCATCAGCTGGCGCGCCTCGGAGGAGTCGCGCTGGTAGTGGGCCATCAGGAGCGTCTCGAACTCGTCGCTGCCAAGCTGTTCCACCAGGAAGGCGCAGCCCGCCACCCGCCGCACCTCCAGCAGGGTCAGCGGGGTCACGCCCTGGCGACAGAGCAGCACTGGGGTCCCCTGGCGCTCGGTCAGGATGACCCCGAAGTTGCGGGCGAAGGCGAACGGCAGTTCCGGCAAGGAGGCCGGCAGCTCGCTGCCATCGAGCTGATAGGCGGCCATCAGGGCTTGCTCTGCACGAAGGGTTGACTCTGGGGCTGCTGCACTGGCTGCTGCGCCATGGGTCTCACCACAGTGGTCGACTGTTGCTGCGCCTTCATCAATTCGATCTGCTTCTGCACCTCGGGGGAGAGCATCACGTCCTGGCCGTAGGCGGGCAACACCTGGCGGGTCGGCGAGGTGGCATAGCCCTCCTGGGCGGCCAGGTTCAGCTGCTCGGCGCGGAACAGGGTGTACTTGTTGCTGGAGACCCCGGTGTAGACGTTGGCGTCACGCAGGATGGTTGGCCGGATGAAGACCATGAGGTTGCGCTTGGCCGTGGTATTGGAGGTGGAGCGGAACAGGTAGCCCAGCACGGGGATGTCGCCGAGCAGCGGCACCTTGGAGACCTGCTCCTTGGTCTGTTCGTCCATCAGGCCGCCCAGCACCACTGTCTCGCCGCTCTTGACCAGCACGGCGTTCTTCACGGTGCGGGTATCGAAGGTGGGGCCCAGGTTCGCGGTCCCGGTCGCCTGGGTCTGGGCCACGCTGGAGACCTCCTGCTCGATGTTGAGCAGCACCGAGTCCCCCTCGTTGATCTGGGGCGTCACCACCAGCTTGGTGCCCACCGTCTTGCGCTCTATGGTGTTGAACACCTGATCGCTGGTGGTGGAGCTCTGGGAGCCGCTCTGCACCGGCACTTCCTGGCCGACGTTGAAGGAAGCTTCCTTGTTGTCCATGGTGACGATACTCGGGGTCGAGAGGATGTCGTTCTTGGTGTTGGTGGAGAGCGCCGTCACCAGGGCGGCCCAATCCCCCTTGTAGAAGCCCGCCGCCATGCCGCTGAAATCACTGAGCAGGTTTTCGAGCCCGTCGGTGTTGCCGTTGTCGTCGTAATCCTTGCCCGCGATGATGGCGGGGCCGATGGGCAGGCCGGTATTGGTGAACTGGGTGCCGCCGCCGTTGGCGTTGGCCCACTGCACCCCGAGGTTGAGGCCGTCACCGTCCTGGATCTCGACGATGATGGCCTCCACCAGCACCTGGGCACGGCGGATGTCGAGCTTGGCGATCACCTGCTCCAGCTCGGCCATGACGTCCGGCTGGGCGGTGATGACCAGGGCGTTGGTGGTCTCGTCCGCGGAGATGGCGAGCTGGCCGCCCCCAATGCTGGCGCCGCCGGCGGCCGTGGCCGCCGCCCCGCCCTTCTTGTCCGCCGCGATGCTGGAGCTGACGCCCTTGAGCACGTCCACCAGATCCTTGGCCTTGCCATATTTCAGATAGAAGACCCGGGTGTTGCCCTGGCTCTGCAGATCCCGATCGAGCTGGCGCACCATCTGGATGATGCGGGCCCGAGCCTTGGGCTCGCCGCTGATCACCACGGAGTTGGTACGCTCGTCGGCCACCACCTTGGGGGAGAGCAGCAGGGAGGCGTTGGCCCCCTGATTGCTGCCGTCCTTGTTCAGATTGGTCACCAGCCTCACCATCTCGCCGGCGGAGGCGTACTTGAGCTTGATGACGTCCATGTCCTGGTCACCGGCCTTGTCCACCCGGCGCACCACCTCCACCAGGCGATTCACCACGGCCGCCCGGCCGGTGATGAGCAGCACGTTGGAGGGTTCGTAATGGACCACGTTGCCGCCGCCGGCGTTGTCGTTGAGCTGACGCAGCAGGGGGGCCAGTTCGCGCACCGACACGTTGCGCACCGGCACCACCCGGGTCACCATCTCGTCGCCCACACCGGGATTGCTGTCATCCACCACGGGAATGGCCGAGGTCTTGGCATCCTTGGATCGCACCACCTTGAGGACCCCGTTGTTCATGGGCACCACGGCGAAGCCGTAGACGTCGAGCACGCTCAGGAAGAACTGGTAGTACTGATCCTCGTTGAGCAGATCGTAACTGCGCACATTGATCTTGCCGCGCACCGAGGGCTCGATGATGATGGTCTTGTTCAGGTTCTTGCCGACCGTGTTGATGAACTCTTCGATGTCGGCGTTCTTGAAGCTGGCGGAATATTCGGTGGCCCAGGCAGAACCGGCCATCATCAAGGCTGCCGCCACAGTGGCGAGACGCCAGTGCTTCCCTTTATTTGTCATTCTTGGTGCTACTCCGATTCATTATTCTGACAAGCCGACATACACGTCGTAGAGCTGTCCTTGCCGCTCGACGGTGACGGTCATTTCCGTGGCACCCGCCACCTGCTGCATCGCCTGCATGGCCTGTGCGTTGTCACGGAGATCCAGGCCATTGATGCTGACCGCCAGATCGTTGGCGACCAGACCGAGCTGATTGAACACTTCCGGATTGCGGCCTGGATTGAGACGATAGCCGACCATGCGGCCATCCACCCGGACCGGGGAAATATTGAGGTAATCGGTGATCTTGCCTGGATTGCTCAGCAACTCGCTGCGCACCGAGGAGAGCTTGTCGTCCTGGGTGCCCTGCCTGGGCAGCGGCTTGCCATACTCTTCCCCGTCCAGCATCAGGGTCTCGTCGCGCCCCTCCCGGGCGATGATGACCCGGTCGGCGAACACCTGGCGGATCTTGGCCTGGGTGCCGTCGATGTAGTCACCTATGCCATAGGAGTTCTGCAATCCGTTGTGGGCGATGATGGCGATGGACTTGGCCGGATCGGAGCTCGCCAGCACCCCGTTGAGCTGGGCGTTGAGCTGGGTCTTGGGGGCATCGGCTGCGACGGCATCTGCCACCTTGTCGCCCTTGGGCTGCTGCGCCTTGCCAAACAACGAGAGGCGGCTGACATTGGCGATATCCAGGCGATTGCCGCCACTGCCCTGGGCCGAGGTGACCGATGGCTGCCAGGGGACGCTGCGGGATGGCTGGGCCAGCTCGAACAGGCGCCAGGTGAGCACGGCGCACTGCTGCGCCAGCAACAAGAGCAGCAGCCAGAACAGAGGCTGGCTGAAACGGGAGAGTGGCACGGCCTTGCAGCGAGCCAGAAGGGGGCTCAGCAAGTCATCCCTGAACGGTAGCGTCATCTTTATCAAAATTGTCTGGCATCCAAGTCGGTTGGCTATTGTGTACGGCAATGGACCCAGAGACAACCGACCGGATGGGATGAGGGGGTGAAAATCCAGATCCCGTCACACCGCCGTTCTCCCTGTTTCTATCCCCCCCCTTGCCTCTGGTATAATCAGGCGCCCTTTTCAGCCACACGGAGCCGATTCATGCCAAATCTAGCAGAAAACAGCACTCAGGTACGGCTCGACAAGTGGCTGTGGGCCGCCCGCTTCTACAAGACCCGCAGTCTGGCACGGGATCAGATCGACGGCGGCAAGGTCCACTACAACGGCCAGCGCAGCAAACCGGGCAAGACCGTCGAGGTCGGCGCCCTCGTCCGTTTCTGGCAGGGCCAGGACGAACGGGAGGTACGGGTGCTGCAGGTGAGCGAGCAGCGCAAGTCCGCCCCCCTGGCCCAGCAGCTCTATGAAGAGACCGCCGAGAGCCTGAAGAAACGGGCCGAGAACAGCGAGGCCAGGCGCTTCAACAGCCAGTTTGCCCCGAGCCCGGAACGCCGCCCCGACAAGCAGGAGCGGCGCCAGCTGATCAAGGTCAAGCAATCCTAATCTGCCTGTGTGGCCCCTTTATGACGACAGGTGGGAGAATTAGTTCCTAACCACCTGTTTAACAATGTATTTATTTTCCCCAAGAACATCCTAGGACAACATGATGAGTAACCAAGATCTCCTGTATCGCTATCTGTTCGAAGAGTACGAAGTGCGGGGGGAGCTGGTCCAGCTGGATCGTACCTATCGTCACATCATCGATGCCCAGAACTACCCGGTACAGGTACAGCAACTGCTGGGCGAGCTGCTGGTCGCCACCAGCCTGCTGACCGCCACCCTCAAATTCGAGGGCTCCATCACGGTGCAGTTGCAGGGGGACGGCCCGGTGCGTCTGGCGGTGATCAATGGCGATCACAACCAGCAGTTGCGTGGCGTGGCCCGCTACGAAGGGGAACTGCCGACGGACGGCAAGCTGCAGAGCCTGATCGGCCAGGGTCAACTGGTGATCACCATCACCCCGGAACAGGGTGAGCGCTATCAGGGCATCATCGCCCTGGAGGCCGATACCCTGGCGACCTGCCTGGAGCAGTACTTCGCCCAGTCCGAGCAGCTCGCCACCAAGCTCTGGATCCGAACCGGCCACCATCAGGGCGAGCCCCGCGCCGCCGGCATCCTGCTGCAGGAGCTGCCCGCCCAGAGCGAGGATCACAGCGCCGACTTCGAACATCTGGAGCAGCTCACCAGCACCATCAAGGACGAGGAGCTGTTCGGTCTGGAAGCGGAAGAGATCCTCTACCGCCTCTACCACCAGGACAAGGTGCGGGTGTTCGATCCCCAGGCCATCGAGTTCCGCTGCACCTGCTCCCGCGCCCGCTGTGAAGGAGCCCTGCTGCAGATAGAGAAGGAGGAGGCGGTGGCCATGGTGCAGGAGCTCGGCAAGATCGACATGCACTGCGACTACTGCGGTGCCCACTACGAATTTGACGGCATCGACATCGAAACCCTGTTCAGCAGGGCTCCCGGTAATGATGCAAACCAGTTACACTAATCAAAGGCGGGCAAAACCCGCCTTTAACTTAAATAACAAAAAAATACCCTATTTTATAAAGTTTGATGGCGATCGCTAAAAACTACCACCTAGGTGGTAGCATGGACGTCAGATAGAACCCTACACACCTCTGAACCCAGGAGAATACAATGACAATCGTGGTAGAACCCGCCCTGGCCCAACAACTGAAGCTGGACCAGTACGGTATCAAAAACAGCCAGGAAATCGTTCGCAACCCCTCCTATGAGCAGCTTTTCGCAGAAGAGACTCGCCCTGATCTGGAAGGCTTCGAACGTGGCGTCGTCACCGAGCTCGGCGCGGTCAACGTCAACACCGGCATCTTCACCGGTCGCTCCCCGAAAGATAAATATATCGTCAAGGACGGCACCACCCAGGATACCGTGTGGTGGTCTGACCAGGGCAAGAACGATAACAAGGCGATCACCCCGGAAGTGTGGTCACATCTGAAATCCCTGGTGACCAAGCAGCTCTCCGGCAAGCGCCTGTTCGTGGTGGACGGCTTCTGCGGCGCCAACCCGGATACCCGCCTGGCCGTGCGCATCATCACCGAGGTGGCCTGGCAGGCGCACTTCGTGAAGAACATGTTCATCCGCCCGAGTGAAGCCGAGCTGGAAACGTTCGAACCTGACTTCGTGGTGATGAACGGTGCCAAGTGCACCAACCCGAACTGGAAGGAGCAGGGTCTCAACTCCGAGAACTTCGTCGCCTTCAACATGACCGAGAAGATGCAGCTCATCGGTGGCACCTGGTACGGTGGCGAGATGAAGAAGGGCATGTTCTCCATGATGAACTACTTCCTGCCCCTGCGCGGCATTGCCTCCATGCACTGCTCCGCCAACGTGGGCAAGGACGGCGACGTCGCCATCTTCTTCGGCCTCTCCGGCACCGGCAAGACCACCCTCTCCACCGATCCCAAGCGTCAGCTGATCGGCGATGACGAGCACGGCTGGGACGACCACGGCGTGTTCAACTTCGAAGGGGGCTGCTACGCCAAGACCATCAAGCTCTCCGAAGAGGCGGAACCGGACATCTACCACGCCATCCGTCGCGATGCGCTGCTGGAGAACGTGACCGTGGCGGCCGATGGCACCATCGACTTCGACGATGGTTCCCGCACCGAGAACACCCGGGTCTCCTACCCCATCTACCACATCGACAACATCGTCAAGCCGGTCTCCAAGGCGGGTCACGCCACCAAGGTGATCTTCCTGACTGCCGACGCCTTCGGTGTGCTGCCCCCGGTCGCCAAGCTGACCAAGGAGCAGACCAAGTACCACTTCCTGTCCGGCTTCACCGCCAAGCTGGCCGGCACCGAACGCGGCATCACAGAGCCGACCCCGACCTTCTCCTCCTGCTTCGGCGCGGCCTTCCTCAGCCTGCACCCGACCAAGTACGGCCAGGAGCTGGTGAAACGGATGGAAGCGGCAGGGGCAGAGGCCTATCTGGTGAACACCGGCTGGAACGGCACCGGCAAGCGGATCTCCATCAAGGACACTCGCGCCATCATCGACGCCATCCTGGATGGTTCCATCGAGCAGGCGCCGACCAAGGTGCTGCCGATCTTCAATCTGGAAGTGCCGACCGAGCTGCACGACGTGAACCCGGGCATCCTCGACCCGCGCGACACCTATGCCGATCCTACCCAGTGGGACGCAAAAGCCGTGGACTTGGCCCAGCGCTTTATCAAGAACTTCGAGCGCTTCACCGACAACGACGAGGGCAAACGCCTGGTAGCGGCGGGCCCGCAGCTGTAAAACGGGCGGATCGCCAGCCCCCATCCCGTACCGGTCAGCCCTGCTGACCGGTATTTTTTTGGACGATGCGCGGCGTATGACTCCCGCCAAGCCTTGCCTTGTGGTCCCTTGCGCGTTAGATTCAGCCAAACTTTATACAATATACAATTTTGTAACGATTCCCCTGTGACCCGATCATGACCCCACCCTACAAGACCCGCACCCAGATGGTGATGGAGAACCTGCGCGGCCGGATATTGCGCGGGGAATTTCCCGCTGGCGCCCCCCTGCGTCAGGACGCCCTCGCCAAGGAGCTGGCGGTGAGCCGGATCCCGGTGCGGGAAGCCCTGATGCAGCTGGAGGCCCAGGGGCTGGTGAAGTTCGAGGCCCATCGCGGTGCCGTGGTCACCATGCTGGACGCCTCGGCCATCGAGGAGCTCTTTTATTTGCGGGCGCTGCTGGAAGCCGATACCCTGTTCCACGCCGTCGACAAGATGACGGAAGCCACCTTCGCCGAGGCGGAGGCCATCCTCGCCCAGTTCGATCTGGCGCTGGAGTCCGGCACCCAGATCGAGCACTGGGCCGAGTTGAATCACCGCTTTCACGCCACCCTCTATCAGGCTGCCAATCGCCCCCAGGCACTGGAGCTGATCGCCCAGATCAATCTGAGCTGCGACCGCTATGTGCGCTTCGAACTGCTGTTCGCCCAGGGCGGTGTGGACAAGGCCGAGCGTGAGCACGCCCGGCTGCTGGAGCTGTGCCGCACCCGCCGCAAGCACGAGGCAGTGGTGCTGCTCAAGCAACACATCGAGGCGGCAGGCCAGTCGATCAGACAGATCCTGGCAGGCAGCCACCATCCATGAACACTCACATCACCACAATCTGGCAATAACGACATGAATCATTTCGAGATTATTGAAACCCGCGTCGCCCAGGTCAGGGCCACACTGGCCACGTTGGAACTGGACGCCTTCATCGTTCCCCACGACGACGAGCACCTGGGGGAGTACATTCCCGCCCATGCGGAGCGGCTGGACTGGATCACGGGTTTCAACGGCTCCGCCGGTCTCGCCATCATCCTGGCGCAGCGGGCGGCCCTGTTCATCGACGGTCGTTATACGGTGCAGGCACGCATGCAGGCGCCGGCCGAGCTGTTCGAATTTCTCCATCTGGTGGAAAATCCCCACGTGCAGTGGCTGGCGGAGCAGCTGCCTGCCGGCGCCCGGGTCGGTTTCGACCCCCGCCTGCACAGCCTGGCCTGGTACCAGAACGCCAGGGCCGTGCTGGCGGATCGCGGCATCGCGCTGGTGCGGGTGGACGAGAACCCCATCGATCTGCACTGGGTCGATCGCCCGACCCCGGCCAAGAGCCCTGTCATCCTCTACAGCGAGGCACTGGCGGGCCAGTCCAGCCAGGCCAAGCGCGAGATGCTGGCCAGCGATCTGCGCAAGCGCGGACTGGATGCGGTGCTGCTGACCCAGGCCGAGCCCATCAACTGGCTGCTCAACCTGCGCGGCCGTGACGTGGAGCGGCTGCCGGTCGTGCTGGGTTTTGCGGTGCTCTACGCCAACACCAGCATGGATTTCTTCGTCGACACCGACAAGATCGACTGCTTCGCCTTCAGCCAGCACGTGGGCCAGGATGTCTCCGTCTACCCCATCGACAAGCTGGGTGACGTGCTGCAGCGCATCGGCGAGGATCAGCAGAAGGTGCTGGCCGACCCCAACACCGCCAACGCCTGGACCCAGCTCGTCATGGAAGAGGCGGGCGCCATCCTGGTGGCCGGTCAGGACCCGACCATGCTGCCCAAGGCGTGCAAGAACGAGGTGGAGCTGGCCGGCATGCGCGCCGCCCATCTGCGCGACGGAGTCGCCGTCACCCGTTTCCTCGCCTGGCTGGACCGGCTGGTCGCCACAGGCTCCTTCGAGGGGGTGGATGAAGGCACTCTGGCCGACCGGCTGGAAGCCTTCCGCCACGAGCAGGAGCACTACGTCGAGCCGAGCTTTGACACCATCTCGGCGCTCGGCCCCAACGCAGCCATGTGCCACTACCGCCACACCAACGGCACGCCGCGTGCCTTCGGCCAGGACAGCATCTATCTGGTGGACTCCGGCGCCCAGTATCTGGACGGCACCACCGACATCACCCGTACCGTGAAGGTGGGTGAAGTGAGCGATGAGCACAAGGCCATGTTCACCCGGGTGCTGCAGGGTCACATCGCGCTGGATCAGGCCCGCTTCCCCCGCGGCACCGCCGGCATCCAGCTCGACGTGCTGGCCCGCATGCCCCTGTGGCAGGCCGGCTACAACTACGACCACGGCACCGGTCACGGGGTCGGTCACTTCCTGAGCGTACACGAAGGCCCCCAGCGCATCGCCCCCAAGGGCAGCCTGGTGGCCCTGCAGCCGGGCATGGTGCTCTCCAACGAGCCAGGTTACTACCGGGAAAACGGGTTCGGCATCCGCTGCGAGAACCTGGTGGTGGTCACCGAGCAGGAGCAGCTCGGCGAGCTGCCGATGCTCGGCTTCGAGCGGCTGACCTATGTACCGTTCGATACCCGCCTCATCGATCGCAGCCTGCTGAGCCCGGCGGAATTCCGCTGGATCAACGAATACCATGCCGAGGTCTATCGTCGTCTTAGCCCGCTGCTGGACGGCGAGGATCTCGCCTGGCTGGAGCAGGCGACCAGCCTCCTCTGATGACACAGGGCCTGCGGGCCCTGTTTTTTTGCCCGCCGTCGGCCGGGGCAACCCCTTGCATCAAGCCGGTCACCCTTCTACCCTGTGCCCTTTTTGTGCTGCCGCCCGGCGGCAGAGACCTTATGCCAGGAGCCCGGATGCAGCCTCCCCCCGTTTTGCGCATTGCCACCCACGCCGACATGCACGCCATAGGACGGCTCGACGCCGACATCTTCGGTGAGGATGTCTATCCCCCCTTCTTCTTCCGTCAGGCCATGGATTTGTGGCCCGACCTGCTGGTCGTGGCGGAGCGGGAAGGCAGGCTGCTGGGCTATGCCCTGGGGGGACTCGGTCAGGATCGGTCGCAGGGCTGGCTGCTCTCCCTGGCGGTGCGCCCCGAGGCGCGCGGCTTCGGTCTGGCAGAACGCATGATGCGGCGGGTAGAGCAGGGGCTGGCGACTCTGCTGGTCGCCCGGATCAGGCTGACCGTGGATCCGGCCAATCCGGCCCAGCGCCTCTACCTGCGGCTCGGTTATTCCTTGCTGGCCGAGGAGGCGGGCTACTTCGGCCCGGGCGAGGATCGCCTGCTGCTGGGGAAGACCCTGGGCTGACCCGTTCGGGGTATGGTGCACCATACCCCCTCATAAATGGTTACATTTTGCAGGTTTGACGAGCAATCTGGTTGGCGTAAAGTGGAATCCATCACCCGATTAAACCTATGCCTGCCCAGGAGGCCCATCATGTTGAAACGCATTGCTCTCGTCACCCTGCTGGCCGCCACCACAGCCCTCACGGGCTGCGCCAACAGCGACGTCTACTCCGGCGATGTCTACACCAAGGATCGCGCCAAGCAGGTACAGACCGTCAGCTACGGCACCATAGTCTCCACCCGCCCGGTCAAGATCCAGGCCGATGAGAACTCGGTGATCGGCACCATAGGCGGCGCCGTGGTCGGCGGCCTGCTCGGCAGCACCATAGGCGGTGGCCGCGGCAGCGACATCGCCGCCGCCGGCGGTGCCATCGCCGGTGCCGCCGCCGGCAAGGCGGCCGGTGACAAGCTCAACCAGGTCGATGGCGTCGAGCTCGAGATCAAGAAAGAGAACGGCGAGTCCATCGTGGTGGTGCAAAAAGCCAGCCCCACCTTCGTACCCGGCGCCCGGGTTCGCATGACCCAGGGCAATGGCAGCATCAACGTGGCCGTGGTGAACTGATCGCCTCCATCGGACGCCATAAAAAAGGTGAGCCCAGGCTCACCTTTTTTGTCCGTCTTGTCTGCCGCTGCCGGCTCAGGCATCCTGATGCAGCCAGGCCGCGATGGCCAGTTGCAGACCCACCATACCGGCATCATGAAGCAGGGCGCGAAGTGACCCCGCCTCCCCCGCCGCCACCAGCAGGCGCTGCTGTACCAGGAGCCCGGGCAACCAGGACGGAGCCGGAGTCAGGGCGCCGGCGGCCTCGGCCACCAGGGCCACCCCTTCCAACAGGGCGTGCAGCGCCCGTTGCCGCTCGTCATCATCGCCACTCTCAAGCCAGAGCTGCTCATGGTGCTGCCAGTGTTGCAGGCCAAGGCCGATGCGCTCCTGCTGCGTCCGGCCCCCGACATCTGGCAAGGGCTGCACGGTCAGCGGCTTGCCGAGCCCCGCCAGCCGGTAGCCGCGCTGCGCCTTGGACTGGGCCCCCAACCTGAGCCCGCCCAGCGTCGCCAGCCTCGCCGCCAGGGCGAACAGGGCGCCGGCCTCGCCGGACTTGATCTCCAGCTCCAGCTCGTCGATCCCGGTGCGTCCCAGAGCGCCGACAATCTCCCCCCGATCCCAGGCCAGCTCGATCTCGGCACGCTCTCCGGCGCTCTCGAATGCGATCAGCCAGTGGCGGCGCAGAAAGTCGGTGCTGAACTGGGCCACCAGCCGAGACTGGATCTCGTCGCGCACGGCCAGGCTCGGCCAGATCTCTTCGGGGAAGGTCGCCAGGGTCGGCAGCTCACCCTCGATCGGGGCATTGTACTCGGGCCTGGCGTGCAGCCCTCCCACCGCCTGACCCCGGCATTTGATGGTCTGCTCGGAGAAATGGTCGCTGCGGCGGATGCGCAACCCCATGTCGAGGCGGCGCAGATCCAGAGCGGGGGTGTCGAAATAGACATTGCCGAGCCTTGCCTGATCGGAGGAGATAATTTCAAGCGAATTCAGAAAGTTGGAGAGAGAATCTTGAATATTGCTGGTGATGAAAAACTTTATCTCGATCTCAGTTTGCATAGTCATTCCGGGCGGGCAGGCAACTTTGGGGGGCATGATCCGGATCGCGGGGATATAATGCCAGCGATAGATTCAGGATTAATTCACGGTTTTATTGATGGCACAGTTCGGTTACCATGCGCCCCTCATAAAATCGTATCGAGTGTTTTTTCACCGACACAGGTTTGGCCATGCCAGTAAATACTATTTTGGGTCTTTTTGCCAAGTCCCCCATCAAGCCGCTGCAGAAGCATATCGTCAAGGTTCACGTGTGCTGCGAGCAGCTCATTCCCTTCTTTGATGCCGTTGCCGAAGAGCGCTGGGAAGATGCCGAGAAAATCCGGCAACAGATCGCCCAGCTGGAAAAAGAAGCGGACATTCTCAAGCGCGAAATTCGCCTGAAACTCCCCCGCGGCCTGTTCCTGCCGGTCGCCCGTACCGATCTGCTGGAGCTGTTGACCCAGCAGGACAAGATTGCCAACCGTGCCAAGGATATTTCCGGTCGCATGCTTGGCCGCAAGATGGAATTCCCCACCGAGATGCGTGCCGATTTCATGGCCTATCTCAAACGCTGTATCGATGCGACCGCCCAGGCCGAGAAAGCCATCAAAGAACTCGATGAGCTGCTCGAAACCGGCTTTAAAGGACGTGAAGTTGAAATGGTTGCCGAGATGATCCACCAGCTGGATCTCATCGAGGACGATACTGACACCATGCAGATCGGGCTGCGCCAACAGCTGCAAGCCGTTGAGCACAAGTACAATCCGATCGACGTTATGTTCCTCTACAAGATCCTCGAATGGGTAGGTGACCTGGCAGATCAGGCCGAGCGCGTTGGCGCCCGCCTGGAATTGATGCTGGCTCGTTCGTAATCGACTGACTGGGTAAACACTGAATGGACATTATCGCGAATTACGGCACCACCCTGGTGCTCGTGGCGGCCTTGTTCGGCTTTTTGATGGCCTGGGGCATTGGTGCGAACGACGTCGCCAACGCCATGGGTACATCGGTCGGCACCAAATCCCTGACCATACGCCAGGCGATCATCATCGCCATGATCTTCGAGTTCGCCGGCGCCTACCTGGCCGGTGGTGAAGTGACCGCCACCATCCGCAACGGCATCATCGACACCAGTGCCTTCGCCGATACCCCGGATCTGCTGGTGCTCGGCATGATAGCCTCCCTGCTGGCGGCGGGCGCCTGGCTGATCCTGGCCTCCTACTTCGGCTGGCCCGTCTCCACCACCCACTCCATCATCGGCGCCATCGTCGGCTTCGGGGTGGTGAGCATAGGTCCGGAAGCGGTGCAGTGGAGCAAGTTTGGCGGCATCGTCGGCTCCTGGGTGGTCACCCCGGCCATCTCCGGCATCATCGCCTACTTCATGTTCATCAGCGTGCAGAAGCTCATCTTCAACACCGACAACCCGCTCGCCAACGCCAAGCGCTATGTTCCCTTCTACATGTTCCTGACCGCGCTGGTGATCTGCCTGGTGACCATCAAGAAGGGTCTGACCCACGTCGGCCTGCACCTGAGCGATGGCGAGGGGATCCTGCTCTCCGTCGCCATCTCGGTGGCCCTCTCCATCGGCGGCTGGTTCTACATTCGCGGCCAGAAATACAACCCGCAGGATGACAACAAGATGCACTTCGCCAACGTGGAGAAGGTATTCGGCATCCTGATGGTGATCACCGCCTGCGCCATGGCCTTCGCCCACGGCTCCAACGACGTGGCCAACGCCATAGGTCCGCTCTCCGCCGTGGTCTCCACCGTGGAAAGCGCCGGCCAGATCAGCGGCAGCAGCCACATCGCCTGGTGGATCCTGCCCCTTGGCGGCATAGGCATCGTCATCGGTCTGGCCACCATGGGCGAGAAGGTGATGGCGACCGTCGGCACCGGCATCACCCACCTGACCCCGAGCCGCGGCTTCGCCGCCCAGCTGGCCACCGCCGCTACTGTGGTGATCGCCTCGGGGACCGGCCTGCCCATCTCCACCACCCAGACCCTGGTGGGTGCCGTGATGGGGGTAGGCCTGGCCCGCGGCATCGCCGCCCTGAACCTGGGTGTGCTGCGCAATATCGTGATCTCCTGGGTGATCACCCTGCCCGCCGGCGCCATCCTGGCCATCGCCATCTTCTACGTGCTGCAGGCCTGCTTCTCCTAATCGCCTCCCGGCGACAGCAAAAAGCCCGAGTCAGTGACTCGGGCTTTTTTACGCTTCTCTTTTGCCTCAAACGGTCGATGACGCTGCGCCAACCGCCCCGACACAGGCACTTATTCTTCGATGAAGGTCCACTCGTCGCGCACCCGGCTGATGGCGTCGAGCCGTCGCTTGCCGAGCTGCTCGCGGATCGCCTCCCCCTTGAAGCCCGCCGCCACTATATCCTTCACCGGCACCGCAGTGGCCGCCTCCAGCGCCTGGGCCACGTAGTCCGGCTGGCTGTAGACCTTCTCCTCGAAACCGGTACGACCGTGGAAGTCGGCGCGGCAGGCATCCAGCAACTGGGCGAAACGCTCCGGTCTGCGCCAGGCATCGGCCTTGTCGAACACCTTCAGCATGGTCGCCGGCTTGAGCTCGAAGGCGATGTGGATGTGGGTGTGCAGATCGCTCACCAGCAGGGCCAGATCACGGCACTCGTTCGGTACCCGGAAACGCTCGCAGAAGTCGCGAATGAGCGGCAGCCCCTTCTGTCCGTGGCCGTGGTGGCTCGGCCAGAACGCCGGCGGGGTCAGTCCCTTGCCGAAGTCGTGGCACAGGGCGGCGAAACGCACGGTCAGCTCGGGGGAGAGGCGGCACGCCTGTGCCAGCACCATCATGGTGTGGATGCCGGTGTCGATCTCCGGATGCCACCTGGCGGGGGCCGGCACCCCGAACAGGGCCTCCAGCTCGGGGAAGAGCGCCTTGAGGGCTCCACATTCACGCAGCACCTCGAAGAAGACCTGGGGGGTCGGCCCCAGCAGCACCTTCTCCAGCTCCTTCCAGACCCGCTCCGGGGTCAGGTGGGCGAGCTCGCCGGCGTCGGTCATCTCCCTCATCAGCCCCAGCGTCTCCGGGGCCACCACGAAGCCCTGGCCGTGGAAACGGGCCGCGAAGCGCGCCACCCGCAGGATGCGCAGGGGATCCTCGGCAAAGGCCGGGGAGACGTGGCGCAGCAAGCGCCGCTCAAGGTCCTCGAGGCCGCCATAGGGATCGTGCAGTTGCCCACCCTCGTCTTCGGCGATGGCGTTGATGGTGAGATCCCGGCGCAGCAAGTCCTGCTCGAGCGTCACCTCGGGATCCGCGTGACAGACGAAGCCGGTATAGCCCCGCCCCTGCTTGCGCTCGGTACGCGCCAGGGCGTACTCCTGATGGGTGCTGGGGTGGAGAAACACCGGGAAGTCGCGGCCAACCTGGGTGAACCCCAGCGCCAGCATCTGCTGCACGGTAGCACCGACCACCAGGTGATCCCTGTCTCCCTGCGGCAATCCCAACAGGCGATCCCGGACCGCCCCCCCGACCAGATAAATCTGCACGCGTACTCTCCTTCGATAAACCTGCCCCGATGATACCGCTTTTGGCCGCCAGAGACGATGACGCCCCCTCCACCAATCCGGGGTGGGCCCTCAGGTTATGGTCCATGATCATCATCATCCGGGCACAATGGCCCTCGCCGTTCGAGCCAGCCCCTCTTATGGAGCCCGGGTCTTTGACTTCCCTCTGGGGAGGCTTTAACCTGCCGCCATAACAATGGAATGGATCCTTATGTACACACAGTTCTTCGGTCTGTCGGAGCCCCCGTTCTCCATCTCGCCCAACCCCAAATACCTCTACATGAGCGAACGCCACGGAGAGGCACTCGCCCATCTCAACTACGGGTTGCAGGACGGGGGGGGCTTCGTGCTGCTCACCGGGGAAGTGGGCACGGGCAAGACCACTGTCTCCCGCTGCCTGCTGCAGCAATTGCCCGCTGACACCGAGATCGCCTACATCCTCAACCCCTCCCTGACCGAGCGGGATCTGCTGGCGGCCATCTGCGACGAATACCAGCTCGTCTACGAGCAGGAAGCCAGTCTCAAGCAGCTGTTCGATCTCATTCGCGACCATCTGCTGGTCAACCTGGCGGCGGGCAAGCGCAGCGTCGTACTGGTGGATGAAGCCCAGCATCTGCTGCCCGGCGTGCTGGAGCAGTTGCGACTGCTCACCAACCTGGAGACCGACGAGAAGAAGCTGTTGCAGGTGGTGCTCATCGGCCAGCCCGAGCTGCAGCAGATGCTGCGCCAGCCGCTGCTGCGCCAGCTGGCCCAGCGCATCACGGCCCGCTATCACCTGCTGCCGCTCTCCTGCCAGGACGTGGACGCCTACGTGCGCTTCCGGCTGCAGGTGGCCGGCTGCGTCCAGCCCATCTTCACCCCCAGGGCCATCCAGACCCTGCATCGCCTCTCCGGCGGCATTCCGCGCCTCATCAACCTCATCTGCGACCGTGCCCTGATCGCCGCCTTCGCCCGCGGCAGCCACAAGATAGTGCACGGCGACATCAGCCAGTCCGCTTTCGAGGTGAGCGGCATTCGCGACGAGGGGAGCTGGCAGTCCAGCCTCACCGTGACCCTGGCGGGCGCCCTGCTGGTCGCCGCCGGCTGGTGGGGCTGGCAGTTCTTCGGTGTCTTCCCCGCCCGCCCCCTGATCAAGGTGGAGGTGCCGGTCAAGGTGGATGACACGCCGGAGCAGCTGGAGCAGCTGACCCGCGCCATCAATCAGGCGATCTCACCCGACGTGGCCATGCAGAACCTCTACAGGGTCTGGGGCTACCAGACCGAGCTGGAGGAGGCGACCTGCGACAATGCCCCCCGCGCCGGCCTGCGCTGCCAGGAAGGGGACGCCTCCCTGGCCCAGCTGCAGGCCCTGCAATACCCGGCCCTCATCAGCCTGACCGACGAGACGGGCGGCCTCTATTACGCCACCCTGGTGGGTCTGGGGGCGGACAAGGCCTCCCTGCTCATCGGCAACCAGAGCTGGCAGGTGGACAGACAGTGGCTCTCCGACGCCTGGGGGGGCAGCTACACCCTGCTCTGGCGCATGCCCAGGGGCAATCTGACCCTGATCGGCAGCAATGCCGCGCCGGCCCAGATCCAGTGGCTGGACAACGCCCTGAGCCGAGCCCTGCAACAGCCGGATCGCAAGGTGAGCCGCTTCGACGCCACCCTCAAGAACAAGTTGCAGCAGTTCCAGCGCGAGCAGGGGCTGACCCCGGACGGCATCGCCGGCAGCAATACCCTGCTGCGCCTGAACGTGATGGCCGGGGAGCCCATGCCCAGGCTGGAGGATGAATCCCTGCGCGCCAATACCCCGGTCGACCTCGACAGCGTGGCGGACGACGACATGGAACCCATGGTGGAGGAGGCCTCCTGATGTCTACCCTGCTCAAGGCCCTGCGCCGGGCCGATCAAACCCAGTTCACCCCCCACATGCCGCTCATGGGCCTGCCCATGGGCCAGGAAGAGGAGCCCGGACGCCGCTGGATCTGGTGGCTGCTGGCCCCCCTTGCCCTGGTGATGGGGGCGGGCGCCAACTATGGCTGGCACCTCTATCACCTCAAACCCATAGAGCAGCAGGTCGAGATCAAGGAGGTGGTGACGCCGCCCTTCGTGCGGGTCGAACCCAGGCCCATGATCACCCGCCCGTTGCCCCCGCCGCTGCCGGAGCCCGTGGTCGCCCCCAGGCCAGCAGCGGCGACGCCGGCGACCGCCACCGCCACCGCCAGCCAGGGCGAGAGCCTGGCCGAACGCCTGATGGCCGCCCTCAACAACACCCCGCTGGTGGAAGAGACGGCGCCGCAGGCCCAGGCCCAGACCAGCGCCATCCCCCTCAGCGCCCTGCCCTCAGCCTTGCAGCAGCAGGTACCGCAGATGACCTACGGCGCCCACAACTACTCCTCCGACCCGGCCAAGCGGGCCGTGGTACTCAACGGACGGGAGTGGCGAGAGGGCAACGAGATAGCCCCGGGCGTACTGCTGGCGGCCATCGCCCAGGATTACATCGTCCTGCAGGTCGGCGGCCAGTACGCCAGTCTCAAGGCGTTGCAGGACTGGCGTGGTTAGTCCGGCCGAACCGGCCGATCACCCGCCACTGTCCATTCAGAGGGAGCCCGAGAGCTCCCCTTTTTCATCCATGACATGAGCACAATGTGAGCAATTCGAACGACACCACCTTCGCCGGTCGCATTCTGGACTGGTACCAGATCCACGGCCGCAAGACCCTGCCCTGGCAGCAGGACAAGACCCCCTACCGGGTCTGGATCTCCGAGATCATGCTGCAACAGACCCAGGTCGCCACCGTGATCCCCTACTATGAGCGGTTCATGGCCCGCTTCCCCGATGTGCTGGCACTGGCGGATGCCCCCATCGACGAGGTGCTGCACCACTGGACCGGGCTTGGCTACTACGCCCGCGCCCGCAACCTGCACAAGGCGGCCGTGCAGATCCGCGATCGGCACGGCGGCCTGTTCCCGGAGCGGCTGGAGGAGGTGATGGCGCTGCCCGGCATCGGTCGCTCCACCGCCGGGGCAGTGCTCTCCCTCTCCCTGGGCCAGCCCCACGCCATCCTGGACGGCAACGTGAAGCGGGTACTCACCCGCTGGCTGGCGCTGGCGGGCTGGCCCGGTCAGAAACAGGTGGAGAACGATCTCTGGGAGCTGGCGACCCGCCTCACCCCCAGGGTCGGGGTGGCCCAGTACAACCAGGCCATGATGGACATGGGAGCCACCGTCTGCACCCGCAGCAAGCCCGCCTGCGAGCGCTGCCCGGTGCGGGACGATTGCCAGGGGCTGTCGCAGGGCAACCCCACCGCCTATCCCCACAGCAAGCCGAAGAAGAGCATCCCGGCCCGCAGCGGCATCATGCTGATCATCCGCCAGGGAGATCAGTTGCTGCTGGAGAAGCGCCCCCCCCAGGGGATCTGGGGCGGGCTCTACTGCTTCCCCCAGGTGGAATCCCTCGCCGAGGTGGCTGGGCGCCTGCAAGGCTTGGGGCTGGATGGCACCGACTATCGGGAGCTCGCTGGATTTCGCCACACTTTCAGTCACTTCCACCTCGATATCCGCCCTTTGCTGATCGAAATGGCTGCGCCGCCGCCCCCCATGCTCATGGAAGCGGATTCCCGACTCTGGTATAACTTACGCCATCCTGCCGAGGTGGGATTGGCGGCGGCCACGGCCCGCCTGCTCGCCTACCCGGACTTACAACCCGACTTGCAACCACAGAGGTCAACATGAGCCGTACCGTATTCTGCCTGCGCCTGAAAAAAGAGGCGCCGGGTCTCGATTTCCAACTCTACCCCGGTGAACTCGGCAAGCGGATCTTCGACAACATCAGCAAGGAAGCCTGGACCGAGTGGCAGAAGAAGCAGGTGATGCTGATCAACGAGAAGAAGCTGAACATGATGAACCTCGAGCACCGCCAGTTGCTGGAAAAAGAGATGGTCAGCTATCTGTTTGACGCGGGTGAAGTCCAGATCGACGGCTATACCCCGCCCAGCCAGTAAGCCGAGAGAGCGCCAAACGGTGGCTCCTCTCCTGGCTCGAGCCAATCAGTGACGGGCGGCCCCACCGCCCGGTTTGAGGATCTTATGGGTCGATTTTTTGGGCTGCTGTGCGCCCTGCTGTTTCTCTCTGCCTGCTCATCCTCTCCCCAGACCGGCGGGAGCGACGATGATGATCTGGTCAACGGCAAGGACGTGCGCGGCTTTGAACACATGATCAGTGCGCTCTCCCACAACGTGAACGAGATATGGGGGCGCGAGGCGCTGTTCGCCGGCAAGTTCGACTACGTCAAGTACACGGATCAGTACAAGAGCCGGGCCCACATCGACTTCTCGGGTGGTCGCATCATGGTGGAGACGGTCTCCGGCCTAGACCCCCGTGCCCACCTGCGCCGTGCCATCATAGAGACCCTGCTGACCCCGGACGATCCGGCGGAAGTGGATCTCTATTCGGACAGGGAGATCATGCCCGGGGGCGAGCCCTTCCTCTATGGCCAGGTGCTGGACAACCAGGGGCAGCCGATCCGCTCCAGCTGGCGCGCGGAGCGCTATGCCGACTACCTGCTCGACACGGCGATGAAGAAGCGCACCCTGGGGATCCGCAACATCTTCTTCATCGACATCCCCATGGTGGCGAACCACGAGGACAGGCGGGGTTACAAGTACGCCAGCATCATCCGTGACGCCTCCCGCAAGTATGGGGTCGCCGAGAGCCTGATCTATGCGGTGATCAAGACGGAGAGCAGCTTCAACCCCTATGCGGTCAGCCATGCGAACGCCTATGGCCTGATGCAGGTGATACCGGCCACCGCCGGGCGGGATGTCTATGTGCGGGTCAAGGGGAAGAACGGACAGCCGACCCGGGAAGATCTGTTCAACCCGGCCTACAACATCGACGTGGGGACCGCCTATCTGCACCTGCTGCAGACCGTCTATCTGGCGGACATCCAGGATCCCCAGTCCCGCCGCTATGCGGTGATCTCCGCCTACAACGGCGGTGCAGGCGGGGTGCTCAACACCTTCTCCAGCAACCGCAAGGCCGCCCCGGACATGATCAACCGGCTCTCCCCCGAGGCAGTCTATCAGGTGCTGACCGAGCAGCATCCCAAGGCGGAGGCGCGCCGCTACCTCTACAAGGTCAACCAGGCCGAGAAGGGGTTCAAGCGAACCGTCGCCA
Source organism: Aeromonas sp. R7-4 (assembly GCF_040908055.1). Lineage (NCBI taxonomy): Bacteria > Pseudomonadati > Pseudomonadota > Gammaproteobacteria > Aeromonadales > Aeromonadaceae > Aeromonas > Aeromonas sp. R7-4. Next base: position 15,207 of record NZ_JBFODA010000065.1, on the reverse strand, counting down.
GTCGGGCCGGCTGACGACGTCCAAAGAAAGAGGGGCGCTGATAGCGCCCCTCTTTCTGCTGACTGTTTGTCCCTCACTTGGCGATAAAGCCGCCCTTGCTCTGGGGAGCCGCCCCCACCTTCTCCAGGTGCTCCACCTCGACCTCGGTCTTGTTCCAGCTGTGGTCAACCTCGCCGCGCACGCGGATCAGATCGTCCGGACCCACTTCGGTGCCGCGCCACACATCCCCGTCCACTTCTACTTCCACTTCGCCGCTGTCATCGCGGAACATGTAGTTTTCACCGCCAAGATGCTTGACCAGCTTGCCTTCCAGGGTCACCCACTGGTCATCGGCCACGTCTTTCAACTGGGCGACCGAAACCTTGTTCTGCTCCTTGGGACCTGTGTAGGCCGCCATGGCGAAGGAAGAGACGGACATCAGTGCCACCAGGGCGATTGCCTTTGCTTTGTTCATTTCATGCTCCTGTCATTGGGGTATGCAGGCATCTTGCCCGGCTGTGCGTGAAACAAACGTGAAGCCTCCCCATCCAGGGGGGGCGATGTGACCGCAATCGCTTTAATGGCCCGAAGCGGCTGCAAACATGTATTCGAATGGATAGCTTCCTGCCTGGCCAAGCGGGTTCCCAGCCCGCGGCCATCGAGGAACAGCCCGCAGGCATCGCCTGCCTTCAACCCATGAGAATACCCAGATGAACAAATGGCTTCTGTGTTTATTGGGGCTAGTCGCGCTGACGGCCCAGGCCACCGAGACACGCCCCCCCTTCTCCCGCATCGTGATGTTCGGCGACAGCCTCTCCGATACCGGCAAGATGTACGGCAAGATGCGGGGTTACCTCCCCTCCAGCCCGCCCTATTACCAGGGCCGCTTCTCCAACGGCCCCGTCTGGCTGGAGCAGCTGACCCAGCAGTTTCCCGGGCTGACCATCGCCAACGAAGCGGAAGGGGGAGCCACCGCCGTGGCCTACAACAAGATCTCCTGGAATCCCAAGTACCAGGTGATCAACAACCTGGACTACGAGATCACCCAGTTCCTGGAGAAGGACAGCTTCAAGCCGGACGATCTGGTGATCCTCTGGGTCGGCGCCAACGACTACCTGGCCTATGGCTGGAACACCGAGCAGGATGCCAGGCGAGTGCGCGACGCCATCAGTGACGCGGCCAACCGCATGGTGCTGGGTGGCGCCAAGCAGATACTGCTGTTCAACCTGCCGGATCTCGGCCAGAACCCCTCGGCCCGCAGCCAGAAGGTGGTGGAGGCGGCCAGCCATGTCTCGGCCTACCACAACCAGCTGTTGCTGAACCTGGCTCGCCAGCTGGCGCCCACCGGCATGGTGAAGCTGTTCGAGATCGACAAGCAGTTCGCCGAGATGCTGCGCGAGCCGCAGAACTTCGGCCTGAGCGACACCGAGAACGCCTGCTATGGCGGCGGCTACGTGTGGAAACCATTCTCTTCCCGCAGCGCCACCACCGACAGCCGACTGGCCCCCTTCAGCGCGCAGGAGAGCCTCGCCATCGCCGGCAACCCCCTGCTGGCCCAGGCCGTTGCCTCCCCCATGGCGCGCCGCAGTGCGGGTGAGCTGAACTGCGAGGGCAAGATGTTCTGGGACCAGGTCCACCCCACCACAGTGGTGCACGCTGCCCTGAGCGAGCGGGCCGCCGCCTTCATCGAGCAGGAGTACGAGTTCATCCCCCGGTGATGCTCCTCTTATGCAGCAGGCCGACGTCCGTCGGCCTGTTTTGATCCCTTCATCGATTGTTTAATGAACACCCCATATGACACCCGTCACAATTCGGATTCATACTACCCCCTCTCTCCCCGGACTCCCCTATGATGGGCATAGTTATCACAATATGTTTTATATCAGTTGCTTGTAGATAAAAGAAAACGAGCTACGTTTAAACATGTTGTGGCTGAACGCTGGCCCAACCCATGAGGCGAGGCGACACGGATTCGTCCTCCCCACCAACAAGATTGCAGAGGCATCTATGAACAAAACACTGATTACCTTGCTGGTTTCAGGCCTGCTTGCGGCCAATGCCCAGGCTGCCGGACAAGACAACACCTGGTATGGCGGTGCCAAACTGGGTTGGTCCAACTTCTACGGTGTCGATGAGAGCAACACCATCGCCACCACCGACAAAGACGACGACGAAGTCGGTGCCGGCGCCTTCGCCGGTTACCAGATCAACCAGAACCTGGGGATCGAACTCGGTTACGACTACCTGGGCAAGCTCAAGTACAGCGGTACCCGCAATGCCGCGGCCTTCAATGACTCTGTCGAGGCCCAACTGGCCCAGCTGACCCTGAAGCTCGGCTTCCCGGTGGCAGACAACCTGGATCTCTACGGTCGCCTCGGTGGCGGTTACGGCTGGACCAGCAGCGATGAGCTGGACAACGACAGCCGCGCTGTCTTCGTCGGTGCGCTGGGTGCAGAATATGCCCTGAATCTGGACTGGGCAGCCCGCCTCGAATACCAGTACAGCACCCCGTACGGCAGCCGGGAAGATACCGGTCTGCGCATGGACAACGGCCTGCTCTCCCTGGCCGCCGTCTATCGCTTCGGCCAGGTCGCCCCAGTCGTGCCGGCCCCCGCCCCGGCTCCGGCCCCCGAGCCCGTGGTGGTCGACAAGCAGTTCACCCTGAGTTCGGACGTGCTGTTTGACTTCAACAAGGCCACCCTCAAGCCGGAAGCCGGCCAGGCACTGGATACCCTCTACAGCCAGATCGAGGAAGCCAGACCCAAGGATGGCTCGGCCACCGTCATCGGCTATACCGACCGCATCGGTTCCGATGCCTACAACCAGAAGCTGTCCGAGCAGCGCGCCCAGACCGTTGCCGATTACCTGATTGGCAAGGGGCTGCCTGCCGGCAAGGTCAATGTGGAGGGGCAGGGCAAGAACTCCCCCGTCACGGGCGACAGCTGCACCAGCAAGTCCAAGCGTGAGCTGATCGTCTGCCTGGCCCCGGATCGCCGGGTAGAGGTCAAGGTACAAGGGGTCTCCGAGGTACAGCAGTAACCTCGTCGGCTCTACAGCCCATGACAAAACGGGAGGCCAAGGCCTCCCGTTTTTCATGCCAACTTCTCAGCTGGTCTTGCGCACTTCCGCCGCAATCTGGTCCAGCAGTTGCTGCCAGCCCTGTCCCAGCGCGTCGACCAGGGCACCATAGCCATCGGCCGGCAGGACGTGCTCCTGCTGGAAGGGCACGTCCCGCAGCACGACCCCCTCCTCCGTCAGCAGGCGCCAGCGGCCGCTCAGCAGGGCCCGGCCATCGTGCCGTCCCTGGAAGTGCTCGACCGAGATGGTCAGCACAGGCCCCTTGCGGGCCCCGTCCTGACGCACCACCCAGCCCGGCAAGCGGCTGGAGAGGCCGTTGAGGGTCAGCTGGTTCAACTGGGCATCGAGGGAGCCCGCCCAGCGATGGTACTCGGCGAAGTGCAGCTCATTGCCTTCCAGCTGGTAGACCAGGCTCATCCGGTCGAGCTGGCCGGAGAGGGCCACGGGCCGCAGCACCAGCTGGTGTTGCGGCTGCGCCATGACGCCGGCCGGCTGCGGGCTGTCGGCATCGAGGGAATAGTAGTGCAGCGTCGGGGCGGCGCTGCACCCCGCCAGCAGGCCCAGCAAGGTCAGGGCCATCATCCGTTTTTTCATTGTGTTCCTCGCTTGGGCTCAGGATCCCTGGGGCGGGAGCGATCGAAGATCAGCGAACTCGGCTGCTCGTTCAACGAATGCACCAGGGGTTGCAACTCGCTCATCAGCTGGTTGAGGGACTGTACAGACTGACGCAGCTCCTGATTGGTCTGGGAGCCGGCATCATAGGTCTGCAGCGTCTCCTGCAACTGCTTGAGGCTCTGGTTGAGGGACGCAGGCAGTTGCTGGGTCGATGGCTGACCGGTGAACTGCTCCAGATTCGCGCTCACAGCCCTGATGTGCTTGAGTGTCTTGTCAAGGGTCGCCAGGGTGCTGTTGACTTGTGTGAGGGTGGTCGCCATATCCATGTCGACAAACTTGTCGAGGATCTGATTCACCTTGCGCTCGATCTGATCCAGCCCCGCCTGCACGGTCGGGAAGACCTGGTAGCCCGCCAGCTTGATGGGGTGATAGGCGGGGGCATCCGGATAGAAGTTCAGATCCACCACCTTGCCCCCGGTCAGCAGGCTGGAGGTCTTGAGGCTGGCCCTCAGCCCCTCCTTGAACTGCTTGCCAAAGAGAGTTCTCCATTGCTCTTTTTCCGCATTGGCGTAGCGATGGGAAATTCGCTGCACCTCGATGCGCGCCAGCACCGGGATCTGCCGGCTCTGGAACATCTGCGCGGCTTTGTCATCAATGGGGTAGGGAGCGGAAATGACGGTACCGACCCGGATGCCGCGATATTCCACCGCAGCCCCAGGGTGCAAGCCACCCACGCTGTCCTCGAACAGGAAGACGTATTCGATGAACTGATCCAGGCTACCGGCCAGCACGCTCGCCTCGTCCTTGAACAGCACGAACTCCTCGTTCTGCTTGACCGGTTCACCCGGCAGCCAGCCGGGGGGCAGCCCCATGGTGATGCCGCCGTTGATCAGGCTCTCGAGCGAATCCATCTTGACCTTCATCCCCTCGCTGCTCATGGAGACCTCGAAGCCCGGAGTCAGCCAGAAGCGGGAGTTGCTGCTCACCAGGATGTCGTAGGGGGCGTTGATGAAGAGCTTGTACTCCATCTCGCTCTTCTCGGGCAGGAAGTTGGCCTCCTCCACCTGGCCTATGGTGAACCCCTGGTAGCTGATGGGAGACCCCACCCCCAGCGCATTCGCGTCGCGACTGGACAGGGAGAGGCGCAGCCCCTTGGCATCCAGGGAAGCCAGGGGCGGTCTGTCCAGCATGGCGTATTCGCTGCGGGCCCGGCCTTTCTTGCCGGGAGATAGCTCGATATAGGCCCCGGAGAGCAAAGTGCCAAGACCCGAGACGCCCTCCCGCCCGACCCTGGGCTTGACCACCCAGAACTGGCTGTCCTTCTTGAGCATGCCGGCGGCGGCATTGGTCAACCGCGCCTTGAGCACCGCGTGGCTGTAGTCTTCGCTGAGCTCCACCGTCTCGATGCGACCCACCTCCACCTCCCGGGAGCGGATCACCGTCTTGCCCGCGACTATGCCCTCGGCGGTGGCCACGGTCAGGGTGAAGCTGGGGCCCTGGGAATACCAGTGCTGGAACAGCATCCAGGCTCCGATGAACAGCGCCAGCAGCGGCACCATCCAGATAGCGGCGGCCGAGCTCATGAAATCAGAGCCCGGTTTCCACCTCGTCTTACGCTCACTCACGTTCGCGTTCTCCTTGTTGTAAATCCCAGATCAGGCGGGAATCGAAACTCATGGCGGCCACCATGGTGATCAGCACGACCCCGGCAAAAGCGACGGCCGCGGGGCCAGGATAGATGGTCATCAGATTGTCCAGCCGGATGAGGCCGGCCAGTATGGCCACCACGAAGACGTCGATCATCGACCAGCGCCCCACAAATTCGGTCATGCGATAGAGCTTGAGCTTGCGCAGCGGCGAGGCCCCCTGGCCGCGCTGCACCACGTAGCAGAGCCACAGCAGCGCCAGTATCTTCACCAGGGGGACCACCACGCTGGCGAAGAAGATGACGGCGGCGATGGGGTAGGAGCCCATGGCCCACAGCAGCACCACGCCCCCCATGATGGTCGAGGGGCTGTCATCCCCCAGGAACACGGTGTCCATGATGGGATAGAGGTTGGCGGGAACATAGAGGATCACCGAGGTGATGAGCAGTGCCCAGGTGCGGTTCAGGCCGCCCGGCTTGCGGCTGTGCAGATGATCGCCGCAGCGTGCGCAGCTGTGGGCATCCCCCTCGTTCAGGGCACCGCAGATGTGGCAGCCCACCAGCCCGCAGGACAGGGCGCTGGTCTCGGGATCCACCTCTCTGGCGGCGGTCGGCCCGAACAGCCGCTGCCACAGCCACATCCGATCCAGGGAGGAGATCATCTTGATGAGCAGCAGGGTGTAGCCGACGAAGGCCCAGAACGACAGCCCCATCTTGATGTCGGCCATGCCCATCAGCTTGACCAGGGAGATGAGCACCCCGATGAGGAAGACATCCACCATCAGCCAGGGCTTGATCCGGCACAGCAGGCGGCCGAGGGAGCGCAGGGCATTGCTGTGCAGATCCTTGTCGAGGCGCCACAGCACCAGCATGATGGAGCCGATATAGACCAGCGGCAGGCCGATCAGGGTCAGACTCAGCACGGCCCCCAGAAACAGGTAGCCCTGATCCACCAGGGTGGTGATGCACTGCAGGAAGGTCATCTCCTGCCCTACCCCGTGGGAAGAAAACGACATGAAGGTGAAGACGTTGGAGAACGCAAACATGATCAGGGCAGCGAAACCATAGGCGATGGGCTTGCGCTCCTGCTCCGGCAGGTGCCGGCTCAGAACATGGCCGCAGCGGGGACAGTCGCTCGCCTCCCCCACCGCAAGCGGTGTCGCGGGCACCAGCAGATCACACTCTTCGCATGCCGTCGCGTCATGGGTATAGATGGTTGGATGTTGGTGTGAAACCGGATGCAAGATAAGACCCCAGCATGAGGCCCGCCACGGGGCCAGAGCCGCCAATTATTACAGCAGCGGCCCGTGCCCACCAGCCCTGTCGTTGCACCATCCGGGCAGGGGGTGAGAATGACTTTGACAAGGCAGTGGCCATTTAGCACAATCAAACGCCACTTTTTTTCCGCGGGACAATAATTTATGACAACTGAATCCCCCAGCTACTCCACCATTGAGCAGGCCTTCTCCCTCGGGAACGGGCAAGATTCTGCCCTCAACTGGCTGCGCAAGAACCGCAGTCAGGTCGCCATCTTCCTGGTGAGCGGCATCAAACTGGAGGGGACCATCAGCGGCTTCGACCAGTACAGCGTGCTGCTGACCGACGCCCACGGCAACCAGCAACTGGTTTACAAGGCCAAGATCTCCACCATCGCCATGCACTCGGGTCGTCCCGCCGTCAGCATCCAGCGCGCCCGCAAGCCGCGCGTCTCCATGGCTCCGCGTCCCCACGGCGCACCTGGCCGTTACGACGACAATCAGGGTGGCAGCAGCGAGCAGTAAGGCTCGCCCCTCCCTCACCCCGAGGGTGTTGCTGCGTCAGCCGGTGACACCTGCCGATCCCCACTCTCATGTTTTGCCTGTCCCGTATGAGAGTGGGTCTTCTCTTTGGCTTAGACGCTCCCGACCGATACGCCCGGCTCAGTAAGTCAACCCGACCGGTTTTCCCTCTATGACCATGCAGACCTGCATGCCTGCGGCCTCACCGGCCTGTGCCCCTATGCCCGTATCCTCGAACACCAGGCACTGGCCAGGCTCCACCCCCAAACGGTGCGCCACCAGCAGGAAGGTATCCGGATGGGGCTTGTGCAGCTCGACGTCATCGGCGGTGACCACCACGGGGAAGTAGCGATCCAGCCCGGTATTGCGCAGCACCGCCTCGGCATTGACGCGGGGCGAACCGGTCCCTATCCCCATGGGGATCAGGCCGTGATAACGCTCGACCAGATCCAGCATGGCCGGGAAGGGGGCCGCCTTGTGCAGGTTGGCGACGTAGTGCTCCGTCTTGCAGCGGGTCACCACCAGGGGATCCAGTGCGATCTGCTGCACCTCGGCCACCAGCAGGGCTATCTTGCGGCTGGGCATGCCCCCCAGTTCATAGAACCAGTCGGCATCGAACCGAAAACCAAACTCGCGGGCGGTGTGCTCCCAGGCGGCCAGGTGCAACGGCATGGAGTCCACCAGGGTGCCGTCGAGGTCGAAAACCAGGCCTTGAAATCCGGATAGGGTCATGGTGCAGGATCTGTCTGTGAAAAATGGGCCCCCATTCTAGCCAGAGCGCGGGCGCATCGCCATGTGCCAGATGGCGAGAAACGCTTGCCACCTCATTTATACAGGGCGGCGTGGGCCTGATGCCGAGCGGACAGCTCCCACGCAGATGTCAGCGATAGGCCAGGGTGCAGGCCCGCCCCTGGGACTTGGCGTGATAAAGCGCCTGATCCGCCTGCTCGGTCAGGGTTTGCCACCCCTTGTCCGCCGAAGGGACGAGGTAGCTGAAGCCGATGCTGACCGTGAGCCGCTGTGCCACCCGGGAGGCCGGATGGGGGATCTGCAACGCTTCCAGCCCCTGGTGGATCTGCTCCGCCAGCCGCTCAGCCTCCCCGGGTTGCGGGGCACACAGCAGGATCACGAACTCCTCCCCGCCATAGCGGGCCACCAGGTTGGTGCGCCGCCGCTCCGTCTCCTGCAGCAGGGCCGCAACCCGTTGCAGGCACTGATCCCCCTTGCCGTGGCCGAAGTGATCGTTGTAGGACTTGAACTCGTCCACGTCGATCATCAGCACCGCCAAAACCCCCTGATGGCGGCGCGCCCGCTCCCACTCCCGCTCCATGGTGATGTCCCACTGGCGGCGGTTGGCGATCCCGGTCAGGGGATCCTCCAGCGACAGCAGGGAGAGGCGGCGATTGGCCTCTTCCAGCGCCCGATTGGTGTCGGCCAGCTGCCGGGTCCGCTCCTGCACCCGCTGCTCCAGCTCGCGGTTGAAGCGCTCGAGCGCCGACTGGGTGCGCTGGCGGATCAACAGTTGGGAGAGCATGGCCGCATACTGCTTGAAGATCTCGCTCTGATACGCCTTGAGCGGGCGGCGCCAGAGCAGGTTGTCGGCGGCGATCCAGCCCATGGGTGTGCTCCCGTCCCACAGGGAGACCATGGCATTCCAGCCGCGCCCCACCTCCTGCTTCTCGTAGTAGAGCGGCGTGTCCTCCAGCACCAGCACATAGTCCTTGCGCCGCAGCGCCTCCTGCACCATGGGGTGATCCGGTATGGGGCTGATGAAGTGGCGCTCGTCGATGAGCTCCCCCGCCTCGTTGGTGCCCCAGGTGCCGTGCATGGTCTTGACGTCGCCATCCGTCAGGAAGATGGCGACGCGGTCGAATTGCAGGTCCTGGCGGGCCAGCGCCACGGCGTCGTGCAGCAGGCGATCCTCGCTGTCGCAGCGGGCAAGCTTGACGCCCACCTGGTGCAGCGCCTGCAACATGCTGAGGAAGGAGTCCTGCAGGGCCTGGCTGCGCACGAGATCGGCCTGGGTATGGAGCCGCTGATCCCGCTCCAGATCCACCTGACCCGCGAGTCGCCGGCTCTCCAGCTCGGCGGCGAGGTAGTGCATCAGCAGCTGGATGCTCTGTTGCTGGCGCCTGGGCAGGCGATCGAGGCGACGTCGGGTCTCCAGATAGACCACGGCCTCCAGCCCCTTGTGACGCTTGAGGGGGAAGCAGGCGCGCAGGCGTGGTATCTCCGGCTCGACGCTCTCCCAGATGGCACGGGTCGGCGCGATCGGTTCCACCAGCAACTGGCCGAGTTCGAGGGAACGTTCGATGAAGAGCATGGGCAGCTCGAGGGAGCCAAGGAGGTCGGCGTTCAGGCAGAGCAGCCCTTGCTCGGGACGATAGTGATAGAGCTGGGGCGTCGGTGCCCGCAACCACAGATAGATCTGTTCGGCCTCGGTCTTTTCTCTGACCGCAGACAGCGTCACTTCACAGAGGTGTTCAAAACTGGTGAAGTGCTCGGGATCCCATTCTTCCATGCCGACTCATCCTTGATTGTATCCAAGCGAGTATATCGACAAAGCCCGGTCATTCATTGACCGGGCGATCAAAAGCGAGATCCAGAGCCCAGTTTTTACAACAGATCCAATGCCTGCATGGCGGCGCGGATCCGCTCGCGGGTAGCTTCCGACAACGGCATCACCGGCAGACGGCACTCTTCGCTGCAGAACCCGAGCAAGGAGACTGCGTACTTGGCGCCCGCCGGGCTCGGCTCGGCGAACATGGCCTGGTGCAGCGGGATCAGCCTGTCCTGCAGCTCCCGGGCGGCCTGCCACTCGCCGGCCAGGGTCAGGTTCTGCACCTCGGCCACCAGCTTGGGGGCCACGTTGGCGGTCACCGAGATGCAGCCCTGGCCGCCACCTATGTTGTAAGCCACGGCGGTGGCATCTTCGCCGGAGAGCCAGGCGAACGGCTTCTTGATGAGCTGGCGCTCAACCCAGGGGCGGGCCAGATCGCCGGTGGCGTCCTTCACCCCGGCGATGCGCGGCAGTTCGGCCAGGCGCGCCAGGGTCGCCGGCTGCACGTCGACGATGGCCCGCGGCGGGATGTTGTAGACGATGATGGGCTTGGTGGTGGCATCATGCACCGCCTTGAAGTGGTGGTAGAGCCCCTCCTGATTCGGGCGGTTGTAGTAACCCGCCACGTGCAGGGTGGCATCCGCCCCGGCCTGCTCGGCGTAGCGGGTGTACTCGATGGCCTCGACCGGGTTGTTGGACCCGGCCCCTGCGATGACGGGAATGCGCCCCGCCACCTGCTTGACCACCAGCTCCACCACCCGGCAGTGCTCGTCGTGGGTCAGGGTCGGGCTCTCCCCCGTGGTGCCGACCGGCACTATGCCATGGGTCCCCTGCGCTATGTGCCACTCCACCAGGCGAGTCAGTGCGGCCTCGTCCAGCTGGCCCTGTCGGAATGGGGTGATCAGGGCGACTATCGAACCTTGAAACATGGGATTTCCTTCTCCTACACAGATGAAATGGTCAATAAAAAGCCCCGGTACGGGGGTCGCTACCGGGGCTTGAATCGTCTCAGGGATGAGAGGTTACGCGCGCACGCCAGCAGGCCCGAATGTCAGGCTGTGTTTGTGCTTTCGTTTCGATACGCATGACCGCATTGCATCATCCCCGGGTAAATAAGGCGTCTGGGCATATTTCGGGAACACGGCATAAATGTCAAGGCGAAAGCGGCCATGTATAATGGCCGCCCAAAAATGCGTGGAGAGACCCAATGAGCCGCCCTGCCGGAGCCATCAGCCAGAAAAACAGTGCCGTCAGCCAGATGCTGGAACGTAACCAAGCCCTCTTTGTCGGCAAGCGGCTCCTGGTGTGCGGCGCCCTGGAGGACGATTACCCCCGCCAATTGGCCGAACTGGCCCACTCGCTCACTGTCTTTACCACAGATTACTGCTATTACCGCAGCCAGCAGGCCGCGCTGGGGGATGCCATTCTGTTCGACCACCAGCTCGGCGGCGCCCCCCGTTTCGATGCCCTGCTGTTGCTGATGCCCAAGGCCAAGGCCGAGGCGCAATATCTGCTGGCCATGATGACGCCGCTGCTCGAGAGCGGGGCCGACCTGTTCCTCGCCGGCGAGAACCGCGGCGGCATCAACGGTGCCGACAAGCTGCTGGCCCCCTATGGCGAGCCGCCGGTCAAGCGGGACTCGGCGCGCCGCTGCTCCCTCTATCACGGCGAACTGAGCAAGCCGGTGGCCCCCTTCGAGCTGGACGCCTGGTTCAGCCGCTACGAGTGCCGGGCCGGCGACACCGGGCTGACCGTCATGGCTCTACCCGGGGTCTTCAGCGCCGACGGCCTGGATCTCGGCAGCCAGATGCTGCTGGCGAGCCTGCCCCCCATGCAGGGCAAACTGCTGGACTTCGGTTGCGGCGCCGGGGTCATCGGCTCCGTGCTGGTCAAGCGCAATCCGGCCCTGGCCGTCACCATGGTGGACATCAATGCCCTGGCGCTGGAATCCAGTCGCCGCACCCTGGCGGTCAATGGCCTGAACGGCCGGGTCCATGCCTCCGACGTTTACTCCGATATTGCCGAAACATTCCAACATATCGTCTCCAATCCCCCCTTCCACGCCGGGCTCAAGACCTTCTACGCCGCCACCGAAACCTTCCTGGCAAAGGCCCCCGCATTCCTGACCCGGGATGGCGACCTGACCATAGTTGCCAACGCCTTCCTGCGATACCAGCCTATACTGGATGCGCACTTCAAACAGACCGAGGTGATCGCGGGTGATGCCAAATTCAAGGTGTATCTGAGCAAAGCCTAAATAAGTGCAACGGTTGTAATAAAACAAGTAGAGAGTGCCAGACGGGATCTGCTAAGGTACCAAGAAAACGTTTACCACCCCTTTTGGGGTGTTTTTTTCGCAACAGCATGAAAACCTTTTCAAGGCATGAATTCAGGGAGAGAAATACGATGGCAGGCATACTCACCATGATACTGGCCGGCGGTGAAGGAACCCGTCTCCAGCCACTGACCACCACCCGCAGCAAACCCTCGGTTCCCTTTGGCGGCAGCTATCGCCTGATCGACTTCGTCCTCAACAACTTCGTCAACGCCGACTTCCTGCGTATCTACGTGCTCACCCAGTTCAAATCCCAGTCCCTCTATCTGCACATGAAGAAGGGCTGGAACATCGTCGGCATCACCGACCGCTTCATCGACCCCATCCCGGCCCAGATGCGAATGGGCAAGCGCTGGTATGACGGCACCGCCGACGCCATCTACCAGAACCTGCGCTTCATCGAGATCTCCGACCCCGAGCACGTCTGCATCTTCGGCTCCGACCACATCTACAAGATGGACGTGAGCCAGATGGTGAGCTTCCACAAGCAGAAGGCGGCTGCCCTGACGGTCGCGGCCCTGCGCATGCCCATCGAGGAGGCAAGCGCCTTCGGGGTGATCGAGGTAGATCAGGAGGGACGCATGATCGGCTTTGAAGAGAAGCCCCGGCACCCGAAGCACATTCCCGGCGATCCCACCCAGGCCCTGGTCTCCATGGGCAACTACATCTTCGAGACCGAGGCGCTCTATCGGGAGCTCAAGCGGGATGCCGCCGAGGAGAACTCCAGCCACGACTTCGGCAAGGACATCATCCCCAGTCTGTTCCCCCGTGCCCCCGTCTATGTCTACGACTACAGCACCAACGTGATCCCGGGGGAGAAACCCAACGTCTACTGGCGCGACGTGGGGACGCTGGACGCCTATTGGCAGGCGCACATGGACCTGGTGGCCGACGACGCCCCCTTCTCCCTCTACAACCGCAAGTGGCCGCTGCACACCCACTACCCGCCCCTGCCCCCCGCCACCTTCATCGACACCGACGACTGCAAGGTCAAGATCGCCAACTCCCTGATCTCCGGCGGCTGCTTCATTCAGGGCAGCCAGATCCAGCGCTCCATCCTGGGATTCCGCTGCAACATTGGCCCCTGCAGCCACATCAGCGAGTCGGTCCTGCTCGGTGACGTGAAAATCGGCGAGGGCTGCTCCATCCGCCGCGCCATCATCGACAAAAACGTTGAAATTGCACCCGGCACCGTGATCGGTGAGAATCTGGACCATGACAGAGAGCGGTTTACCGTGTCCGAAGGCGGTATCGTCGTGGTACCTAAGGGAGCAAGAGTTGGCTATTAACCCACTGAAAATCCTGTTTGTAGCCTCGGAGGTTGAGGGGCTGGTGAAGACCGGGGGCCTGGCGGATGTCGCCAAGGCCCTGCCGCAGCATCTTGCCCGGGCGGGCCACGATGTGCGCATCATCCTGCCCTTCTACAAGACCCTCAAGCGCCGGGACGAGGCCAAACTCCTCGCCTCGCGCTGGCTGCCCACGCCGCAGGATCGGAGCGATATCGGTTATCGCATCCATCAGTTGGAACTGGACGGGATCTGCGTCTACCTGCTCGATTGCCCCCAGTATTTCGAACGCCCTCAGCTCTATGCCGAGAACAATCAGGCCTATCCCGACAACGGCGAGCGCTTCGCCTTCCTGGCGGCGGCGGCCCTGCACGCCTGCGAGCAGCTGGGCTTTGCCCCCGACATTGCCCACTGCAACGACTGGCACACCGGCCTGCTGCCGCTGCTGCTGAAGACCCGGCACGCCCATAACCCCTTCTTCCAGCGCACCCGATCCGTCATCAGCATCCACAACGCCGCCTTCCAAGGGGTGTTCGATCGCCAGCAGTTCTGGGCCGTGCCCGAGATCGCCGACTACGAGCGGCGCATCAACTACGACTACGGCCACGTCAACCTGCTCAAGTGTGGCGTGCTCTATGCAGACAAGATCAATGCGGTCAGCCCCAACTATGCCAGCGAGCTGCTGACCCACCTGGGGGCCCACGGCATGGCGAGCGTGTTCCAGCAGCGCGCGGCCGACCTGAGGGGCATCCTCAACGGCTGCGACTACCAGGACTGGGATCCCGCCTTCGATCCCCTGCTGCCCGCCACCTATGACGCCGACAACCTGGCTGGCAAACATGTCTGCAAACAGGTCCTGCAGCAGGAGACGGGGCTGCCTGTCGGCAGCCTGCCCATCTACGGCATGGTGTGTCGTCTGACGGAGCAGAAGGGCGTACACCTGCTGATCCCGGCCCTGGACAAGTTCCTGCAGCATAGGGTGCAGGTGGTGATAGTGGGATCCGGCGACCCCTCCCTCGCCGCCCAGTTGCAAAGCATCGCCCAGCAGCATCCCGAGAAATTTGTCTTTATCAACGCCTATGACGACCGCCTGGCCCACCTGGTGGAGGCTGGCGCCGACTTCTTCCTGATGCCTTCCCTGTTCGAACCCTGCGGCCTCAACCAGATGTACAGCCTGGCCTATGGCACCCTGCCGCTGGTGCGGGCGGTCGGTGGCCTGAAGGATACCGTGGTGGACTGGGATGCCGACCCCGAGCATGCGACCGGCTTCTGCTTCAACGATCCCACCGCCAGCACCCTGCTCGATGCGATGCGCCGCAGCCTGATCCATTACCTGCAAGAACCGGAGCGTTTCGCCCGAATCCAGCACAACGCCATGAACACCCGCTTCGACTGGGCCGGCTCTGTCCCCCTGTACGAGCAGATGTATCGCGATGCCCTGGCCGGGACCTGACTCCGATTGCTGAAGTTTTGTGCCCTTGATGCGGCTTTACCGGTCAACAGCGAAAAAAGTCCCCTTTGGCTGTTGACGCCCCCCCAAAACTCTATAGAATCCCCCACCGCAGTGATGCGAAGGTGGCGGAATTGGTAGACGCGCTAGCTTCAGGTGTTAGTGTCCCACGGATGTGAGGGTTCGAGTCCCTCTCTTCGCACCATACTGCGCCATGCTCTTATCGGACAGCATGTAAAACCAGACTGATAACCCGAATGTGCGAAGGTGGCGGAATTGGTAGACGCGCTAGCTTCAGGTGTTAGTGCCCCCCGGGTGTGAGGGTTCGAGTCCCTCTCTTCGCACCATGCTTTTGTCAGACAGCATGTAAATCCAGACTGATAACCCGATGTGCGAAGGTGGCGGAATTGGTAGACGCGCTAGCTTCAGGTGTTAGTGCCCCCCGGGTGTGAGGGTTCGAGTCCCTCTCTTCGCACCATGC